>CAIWTL010000249.1 GCA_903915555.1 uncultured Micrococcales bacterium
GGCCCGGTTCAAGGGCACCGCCATAGGCTGGGCCTGGTCCTTCGTCGGGCCACTCGCGACGATCCTGATCTACAGCCTCGTCTTCTCGGTCATCATCCGGATCCAGCCACCACCGTTCGGAAACGGGAACCCGGGCAACTACGCGGTGTGGCTGATCTGCGGCCTGGTCACGTGGAACTTCATCAGCGGCACGATCCTTCAGGGCATGCCGACACTGCTCTCCAACGGCGACCTGCTCCGCAAGGTGTACTTCCCGTCCTTCGTTCCCGTGGTCTCGATGGGTCTCGCGGTGGGCATTCAGAGCCTCATCGAGCTCGGTGTCGTGATGCTGATCCTGGTGGCGTTCCTCAACGTCTCGTGGACGTGGCTGCTGGTCCCCTTCTGGGTGGCCTGTGTCGTCCTCTTCACGGTCTCGGTGAGCTATGTGCTCGCGGTGGCCAATGTCCGCTGGCGCGATCTCGCGCAGATCATGAACGTGCTGGTGCAGATCGTCTTCTTCCTCAGCCCCATCATCTATCCGATCTCGCTGGTCCCGGAGTACGCAGGGCCCATCCCCGTGCGCCTGCTCGTCCAGCTCAATCCGATCAGCCACTACATCGAGGTGGGCCGCGAACTGCTGTACGAGCTGGTCGTTCCGTCGCCGCTCGAGTGGGGTGTTCTCGTTCTGCTGTCAGGGCTGTCGGCCCTCCTCGCGGCATGGGTGTTCCGCCGTTGGGGGCAGGACGTCGGTGAGGCGCTGTGACCTCCCCCGCAGTTCATGTCGAGCACCTCAGCAAGAGGTTCGAGTTGCAGCAGGAGCGCCGGTACTCGTTCAAGGAACGCGTGGTGCGCGGTCGGCCGAAGGGGGTGCGGGAGTTCTGGGCGCTGCGGGACATCTCCTTCGATGTGCCCCGCGGCAGCTTCTTCGGAATCGTCGGCCACAACGGTTCGGGGAAGTCGACTGCCCTCAAGGTCCTGTCGGGGATCTACCGGCCCACGTCGGGGACGGTGGAGGTCGACGGACGGTTGCGCGCGATGCTGGAGTTGGGAGCGGGATTCCATCCCGAGCTCACCGGACGCGAGAACATCAAGATGAACGCGTCGATCCTGGGGATGTCGTCCCGGGAGATCCGTTCGTCCATGGACGAGATCATCGAGTTCGCGGGGATCGGGGAGTTCATCGACGCCCCCGTCAAGGTCTACTCCAGCGGGATGACGGTGCGGCTGGGATTCTCGGTCGCGGTGAACATGGACCCCGAGATCCTCATCGTCGACGAGGTGATCGCCGTCGGTGACGAGGAGTTCCAGCGGCGCTGCCTGGATCACCTGTCCCGATTGCGCCGCGCGGGCACGACCATCGTCCTCGTCACCCACTCGATGGGCGTCGTCGAAGACATGTGCGACGAGGCCATGTGGCTGGACCACGGTCAGATCAAGGCGTTGGGCGGCACCCGCGACGTCGTCACGAAGTACATGTCCCAGGTGAACGAGAGCGAGGCCGCCCGGAAGGAACCGACCGGCGCGCCCCAGTCGGAACTGGACGCTGTGAGGCGAGGGTCGGGGACCGTGCGCGTCACCGCCTTCGACGTGCTCACCGATACCGGCGAATCGGTGGACGTCCTGCTGGCTGATCAACCCTGCACCTTCCGGTTGCACCTCACCGGCAGCGAGGGGATCGGCCAGTCGGCTGCCAGTTTCACCATCCACACGGAAGCAGGCGTCCCGCTCGCGGGACCCCTCAAGTACGTGAATGAGGAACCGCTGGAAGCCGGGGACTCACACATCGATTTCCACATGGAGACCCCACTGCTGCAGCCCGGCACCTACCTCGTGTCGACGACCGTCACTGCCGGGGGCGAACTCCTGGACCACCTGGACAAACCGTTCATCGTCAAGGTGCGGGATTCGGGCGCGGAGAGCGCGGCAGGGGCGGTACGACTTCTGGGCGAGTGGGCCGCCGCCCACACTTCCGCCGATCCGCCGCAGGGCGGCCCGACCGTCCCCGCCGACCCGGCTAGTCTGTCGGGATGACCGAGTCCCGGGGAGCTGTGGCATCCCGCACCGAGGACAGTTGGGCGAAACGGACGGTCCGACGGATCCTCTCCCGACCGGCCACGGCTCGGCGCGCGATCCGGCTGTCCAACTTCAACTCCCGCGCAGCGAACAAGCTGCTGGCGTCGTTCCAACGGGTGGAGGGATTCGTCACCGACAATTCCGCACTGACTGCCGGTGCTGTCGGTGCATCCGATCAGGACGAACGGCGGATGCTGCTGCGGTACTACCGCTTCCTCGGCGACCATGTCGCCACCCTTCCCCTGCAACCGCGGATCAGCATCCTGCTCCCTGTCTACCGACCCGACCCTGACCATCTGCGTGAGGCTCTCGCTAGTGTCGCGCTCCAGGTCTATCCGGAATGGGAACTGTGCATCACCGACGACGACTCGAGGACGCCGCTGGTCACCGACATCCTGGAGTCATTCGCACAGCGCTTCCCGGGTCGCGTCACCGTCCTGGTGAACGATCACAACCAACACATCTCCGGCGCCTCCAATCGTTGTCTGGAAGCAGCGACAGGTGAGTACGTCGCGCTGCTCGACCAGGACGACCGCCTCTACCCCAATGCTCTGTCGGAGGTGGTACGGACCATCAACCGGGTCGCGGCCGAGAACGGCGCTCCGCCACAGGTCATGTACAGCGACGAGCGGGTCGTGGGCCCCGACGGACAACACATCGCCGACACCTTCCACAAACCGGACTGGTCGCCGTTCCTGCATCTGGGCGTCAACTACACCACCCATCTGGCCGTGTACCGCAGGGACCTGCTGACCCGGATCGGGGGATTCCGGCGCGGGCTCGAGGGAGCCCAGGACCACGATCTGATGATGCGAGCCGCGGAAGTTGCGACGACCCCTGTGACGGCCATCCCCTTGACCCTCTATCAATGGCGATCGCATCCGGCCAGCACCGCCGGCGACGACGACCCCAAGCCGTACGCCTGGGACGCCGGTCTGCGGGCGGTCACGGAGGCCTGCGAAAGACGCGGGCGACCCGCAGCCGTGTCGGTGGACCCGGCGACGAATCACTACCGGATGTCGTTCCGCCTCCCCTCACCCCCGCCGCGGGTGTCGATCGTGATACCCAATCGGGACGCGCCGGCACTGATCCGCTCGTGCGTGACCTCGATCCGCGCCCTCAGCACCTATCCCGACGTCGAGATCGTCATCGTCGACAACGGCAGCACAGACCCCCGGACATCAGCCTTCTACGACGAGCTCGTGAGGAACGACCCCGACGCGCGCGTGATCCACGACCCGGGGTACTTCAACTTCGCACGGCTCAACAACGCCGGGGTCGCTGCGGCGAGTGGCGACTACGTCATCCTGCTGAACAACGACACCGAGGTGATGACCCCGGACTGGATCGAGCAGCTGGTGATGCTCGCCCAGTTCGACGAGGTGGGCGCAGTCGGGACGAAACTGCTCTACCCGGATGGCTCGGTTCAGCACGGGGGCATCGTGGGGATCGCGTCGCGCATCGCCGACCACGCGGGCTGGTTCACGGGGCCGGATGACCACCTCTACATCGACATGGTCGACACCGTGCACGAGAGCATCGCCGTCACGGCGGCGGCCCTCATGATCCGGCGCTCGCTGTACCAGAAGGTGGAGGGACTCGACGAGGTCAACGTCCCCAACGGCTACGGCGACGTGGATCTGTGTCTGCGTCTGCGCGAACTGGGGCTCACGAACGTCTATACGCCGTACGCCGTCCTGATCCACCACGAGTCCGCGACCAGGTCCCGCAACATCGAGGTGTGGGAGCTGCAGTACATGCGACGACGGTGGCCCCAGGAACTCCTCAACGACCCCTACCTCAACCCGAACCTGAACCGCTCGGGCCAGTACTCGCCCGACCCCACCATCGCCCAACCGGATATCAGTGCCCGACTGTTCCGGGAATGGCTGCGGACGGGTCAGTTGTCGTAGGGACGCGGCGGCATCCCCGACAGCGCCTCGGGGAGAAGCCACGGCGGGACGAGGCCGTCCCCAGCATCGTCCTGTGGACCTTCCGCCCATGTCACGGTGCGCCGTTCATCGAGTTCCTGCTGGATGCCCTGGAGTGCCCGCCGGGCGGCCTCGTGACTGAACATGTGGTCCGCACGGTCGAGGCCGACGCGTTGCAGCTGCCGCCACTCGTCCTCGTCCTCGTAGAGGCGCGTCACAAGATCGGCGAAGCCGCGGGCGTCAGCGGCGGTGGGGTAGTCCTCCGCCCCCATGCCCTCGAGCGCGACCGGCGTCGCCGCGACCGGGAGACCGGCCGCCCACGCCTCGGAGATCTTGCCCTTGATGCCGGCGCCGAACCTCAGGGGGGCCAA
>CAIWTL010000250.1 GCA_903915555.1 uncultured Micrococcales bacterium
CAGCCGTCGCTCGGGTCGCCGAACTCGTGGCCGATGCCCGGCACGTCTTCGTCCTGACCGGAGCCGGAATGAGCACCGAGTCGGGAGTGCCCGACTTCCGGGGCCCCCAGGGCCTGTGGACCCGGGACCCGCACGCCGCGCGGATGTTCGATCTGGACGCGTACCGCGGCGACCGAGATCTGCGGGTGCGGGCCTGGCGCATGCGCATGGCCAGCGAGATCCGCACCGCCGAACCCAATCCCGGCCATCGGGCCCTCACGGACTGGGACACCGCCGCCCGGCGGGTCACGGTCGCGACTCAGAACATCGACGGCCTCCACCAGCGCGGCGGCAGCAGGACGGTCCTGGAACTGCACGGTTCCTACTGGGAGTCCATGTGCCTGTCGTGCGACGAGCGACTCCCCGTCGAGCAGACCTTCCGTCGTGTCGTCGAGGGGGACGAGGATCCCTGTTGCCTCACATGCGGCGGGATCCTCAAGACAGGCACCGTCGCCTTCGGTCAGGCCCTGCCCTCAGCCACCTGGACGGCGGCCGTGGCCGCGGCGGATTCCGCCGATCTGGCCATCGCCATCGGGTCCACCCTCGCGGTACAGCCCGCAGCATCACTCTGCGACGTCGCGGTCCGGTCCGGGGCACCGCTCGTGATCGTGAACTCCGACCCGACCCCGTACGACAGTACGGCCACCGCCGTCCTGCGCGGCCGGATCGGGGAAGTGCTCCCGGCCGTCAGCTCGCACGTGGCGGCCTCCCACTGATCCCCCGGAACCACTGGTGGACCCGGGCTCACCCCGACGTCGGCAACGCCGCGACACACAGGTCGGTGATGACTAGGGTCCGGTTCATGGAGGTCGTGATAGTCGCCGACGCCGCTGCCGGGGCCGAGATCGTCGGGGGAGCGATAGCCCGCCTGATTGCGGCCCGACCGGACACCGTGCTCGGTCTGGCCACCGGCAGCACTCCACTTCCCGTCTACGACGACCTCGTCCGGCGCTGCGATGCCGGTGAGGTTTCGTTCGCGCAGGCGAAGGGTTTCGCTCTCGACGAGTACGTGGGCCTGCCGCAGGGACATCCGGAGTCGTACCGGGCGGTGCTCGACCGGGAGATCGTGGGACGGGTCGACTTCGCACCGGACGCGGTCCTGACGCCGGACGGATGGGCTCCGGATCCTGCGGCGGCCTGTGCGGCGTACGACCGGGCGATCGCCGATGCCGGTGGCATCGACCTGCAGATCCTGGGCGTGGGAACCGACGGTCACATCGGCTTCAACGAGCCGACCTCCTCTCTCGCTTCCCCGACCCGGATCAAGACACTGACCGAGCAGACCCGCGTGGACAACGCCCGTTTCTTCGACGACGACATCGCTCAGGTCCCGCACCATGTGCTGACGCAGGGGATCGGGACGATCCTGCGGGCCCGCCACCTGGTCCTCCTCGCGTGGGGCAGCAACAAGGCCGAAGCGGTGGCAGCCACGGTCGAGGGCCCAGTGACCTCGATGGTCCCGTCCTCGGCGCTGCATCTCCATCCGCACGCGACCGTCGTCGTCGACGAACCCGCCGCGCAGCAGCTGCGACTCTCGGACTACTACCGGCACGTATACGACAACAAACCGCAATGGCAGGGCTTGTGAGCAGGTTCGGGACACTCCCGACCTGCGCACCAGCGGGACATCGTCAGCCTGCTTCGGCACGATCGGAACACTACGAGGATGGGAGCACACCATGACCACAGCCGACCCCGGCCCACTGGCCACCGGCGCGCCCCCGAAGCTTCCGCGTACGGCGATCATGGTCGCCGTCACCGCAGCCACCCTGGGCATCATCTACGGCTACGACCAATCGAACATCGGTGGCGCCCAGCTCTACTTCCAGGACGACCTGGGGATGGACACCGCGGCGGTCGAGGCGGTGACCGCCGCCATCGTCATCGGCGAGATCATCGGCGCGCTCTTCGGTGGCACGATCGCCAACCGGCTGGGCCGGAAGAAGTCCATGATCATGGTCGCGATCGGGTACGCGGCGTTCTGTCTGCTCAGTGCCGCGTCCGTCAGTATCTCCATGCTGTGGATCTCCCGCGTCCTGTTGGGCGTCACCATCGGCATCTCGCTGATCGCAGTACCGGTCTTCGTCGCGGAATCGGTCCCCGCACGCATCCGCGGTGCGACGCTGGTCGCATACCAGGTCAGCACGGTCATCGGCATCATCATCGGGTTCCTGGTCGCAGCGGCCCTCGCCGATGTCAACGATCAGTACAACTGGCGCATCATGCTGGGAATCGCCGCCGTCCCGGCGCTCATCCTCCTGCCGTTCCTGATTCGGCTGCCGGAGACCGCCCGTTGGTTCATGTTGAAGGGGCGCCGTGAGGACGCCCGGCAATCGCTGACCAAGACGGATCCGGACGCCGACATCGAAGCCGAGCTCGATGAGATGCAGGAGTCGATCAGCGAGGAGTCCGGTGGGGCGATCAAGGAGATGCTGCGCAAGCCCTATCTGCGCGCCACGATCTTCGTGATCGGGCTCGGCTTCTTCATCCAGATCACCGGCATCAATGCGACCGTCACCTACGGCCCGAAGATCTTCAAGGCCATGGGGATCGAGTCGGACTCTCAGACGCTGCTGCTCAACGTCGGGATCCAGTTCATCGCCCTCGTCGCGGTGCTCATCTCGATGCGGACGGTCGACCACTGGGGACGCCGCCCCATCCTGCTGACCGGCATCGCGATCATGATCGTCGCCCAACTCGCGATGGTCGTCACGTTCGCCAGCCAGCAGGGCGACACCTTCGCCGGCTGGCAGGTCGTGCTCGGCTTCCTGGGCATCGCCTTCATCAACATCGGCTTCGTCTTCGGCTTCGGAGCGCTCGTGTGGGTCTACGCCTCCGAGGCCTTCCCCGCTCGACTTCGGGCACTGGGCGCGAGCGCCATGCTGACCGCCGACCTCGTGGCGAACTGGATCATCGCCAACTTCTTCCTCTCGGCCATGGAGAAGGTCGGTGGTGCGGTGTCGTTCGGGTTCTTCGCGGTGATGGCTGTGCTGGCCTGGATCTTCGTCTTCAAGTTGGCCCCCGAGACGAAGGGCCGTGAACTCGAGGAGATCCGGCACTACTGGGAGAACGGTGGCACATGGGACGCCGACGAACCGGCACCCTCGCGGTGAACGCCGACGACTGACGTCGGTCGATCAGGCCGGTTCCCGCTCCCAGCGGCCTGCCCGCATGACCCCGATGACCGTGCGGTCATCGTCCAGGACCACGAGATCGGCCCGGAACCCCGGTTCGAGTCTGCCCCGATCGGCGAAGCCCATGGCACGTGCCGGGGTGCTGCTGACGATGCGGCTGGCATCGGCGACGCCGACCCCCGCGTCGGTGAGGGTCCGGAATGCCCGATCCATCGTGAGCGTGCTGCCCGCGAGCGCTCCGCCCTCGGTCAGCCGCGCCACGCCATCGGACACCGTCACGTCCAACCTGCCGATCAGGTACTGACCGTCGGGCGCCCCCGCCGCACCCATGGCATCGGTGATACCGGCGACCCGGTCAGGTCCCACCGATCGAACCACGAACCGGATCAGACGGGGGTCGACGTGAACGCCGTCGGCGATGAGTTCGACGACGACCCGCGGGTCCGCCAGAAGCGCCACGACCGCGCCCGCATCACGCTTGTGGATCGGCGGCATCTGGTTGAACAGATGGGTGGCCACGGTCGCGCCGGCGGCGATCGCCTCCTCCGCGCGCTCGTACGA
>CAIWTL010000251.1 GCA_903915555.1 uncultured Micrococcales bacterium
AGGTGGCGGCTGCCCTCGAGGAGGCCGCGTTGGCCGAACTGCGGGAACGCCGCCCGGACCGTGTGCTCGAGACCAACGTCGAGTTCTGGGCAGCGATCGTGCTCGATTTCGCGGAAGTCCCGGCCCACCTCTTCACGAGCATGTTCACGTGCGCCCGCCTGGCCGGCTGGAGTGCGCACATCCTCGAGCAGAAGAAGACCGGTCGGCTCATCCGGCCGTCGGCCCGTTACGTGGGACCCGCTCCGCGCACCCCCGAGCAGGTTCCGGGATGGGACCCGGACATGTTCCACGCCGGTCAGCCCGCCGACACCTGATCGCCGACGAGGCGGTTTCATCCGGCCTGCGACGGGGGACTACCGTGGAGATACCGCTCTCTGGAGGAACCCGCATGCCTGTCGAGCCTGCCGACATCGTCATCCCCGCCGAATTCAAGCCCTCCGACGGCAGGTTCGGCTCCGGGCCCTCGAAGGTCCGGCCCGAGCAGGTGACGTCCCTGGCCGAGGTCGCGAGCACCTACCTGGGGACCAGCCACCGCCAGGCGACGGTCAAGTCCCAGGTCGCACGACTGCGGGAGGGGCTGCGGGACCTCTTCTCTCTCCCCGACGGCTACGAGATCGTCCTGGGCAATGGGGGGACGACCGCCTTCTGGGAGGTCGCGGCCTTCGGCCTGGTGCGGGATCGCGCCCAGTTCCTGTCCTTCGGCGAGTTCGGGGGCAAGTTCGTCAAGGCCGTCCAGTCCGCACCTTTCCTCGGTGACCCCACCGTGATGAAGTCCGAGCCCGGCAGTGCGCCACAGTTCAGCGCCGAGGCCGGGGTGGACGTCTACGCCACCCCCCACAACGAGACCTCGACGGGTGTGGCCATCACCCCGACGCGGGTGGCGGGAGCCGACACCGACGCCCTGATGCTGTTCGACGCCACCTCCGCGGCCGGTGGCCTGTGGGTGGATCCCGCCGAGACGGATGTTTACTACTTCGCCCCCCAGAAGTCCTTCGCCAGCGATGGCGGGCTCTGGCTCGCGGTCATGTCCCCCGCGGCCCAGGAGCGGGCGAGGGCCGTCGCGGCGTCAGGCCGCTACATCCCCGAGTTCCTGAGCCTCACGACGGCCATGGATAACTCGGTGAAGGACCAGACGTACAACACGCCCGCCCTGGCCACGATCTGGCTGATGGCCCAGCAGGTCGATTGGTTCAACGCCAACGGTGGTCTGAAGTGGTGCGCAGAGCGCACCGCCGAATCGGCGGACAACCTCTACTCATGGGCGGAGGCGAACCCGCTGACCACGCCGTTCGTGGCCGATCCCACCATCCGCTCGTCGGTCGTCGGGACCATCGACTTCGCCGAGGAGGTCGACGCGGCCGCCGTGGCGAAAGCCTTGCGGGCCAACGGCATCGTCGACACCGAGCCCTACCGCAAGCTGGGGCGCAACCAGCTGCGCGTCGCGATGTTCCCTGCCGTCGAACCCGCGGACGTCGCAGCCCTGACGCGGTGCATCGACCACGTCGTGGAGCAGTTGCGGAGTTGACACCGGGCAATGTCATCGCCACCGCGGCGTACGGCTTAGCCTGTTCTGCGTGAACGACGTCAAGGACAAGACCCGCGCGATGGACCGTCGCCCGTCCGAGGTGCCGCACCACCCGAAGGTTCTGACGGTGGGCGCCATCGTCGCCGCCGCTGCGCTGTTCTTCATGGCCGCGTGGTTCTGGCAGGTCATGACCAGCCCGGGGGTCGTCCTCACGGAGGAGAACGCCCAACAGGCCGCGGACGGAGCCGACGACCGGCTCCAGTCGGATCTCGACCGGGAGGCCGAGGCGGCCCAACCCCAGGACGAGGAGCCCGGCAGCAAGGGCGGTCCGCCCCCCGCTCCCGACGAGAGCGACCCCGTGGCCGACGAGATCGAACTCACCGGGTACTCCATCCTGTCCGTCAACGGGATCCTGCAGGTCGGTGGAACAGTGACGAACACGTCGTCCGCCCCGCTGACGGGGACGGTCAAGGTCTACGTCTACACCGACGCTGTGCTCGTGGCGACGGCCAAGACCGAGGTCAAGGACCTGCAGCCCGGGGCCTCGGAGGAGGTCAACCTCGTCAGCGACTCCGACTGGGAGGCGGGCGAGAAGGTCATCCTCCTGGACTTCCAGCCCGAGCAGGCGCCCAAGAGCGGCGGCTGATCGCCGTCGTGGACCCCCGGACCCGACGTCTCGTCACGCTCGGTGTGCTGGCCGCGCTCGTCGTCGCGGTCCTCATCGGGGCCTTCGTCGACCGCGCCGAGGCGTCGCAGAGCGGCACCCCCGCTGGGGGCCCGGTCGATGCCGCCGCGGAGCGTGAGTTGGCACAACGGTACGTGCCCTACGTGGTCGTGCGGGTCCAGGAGGAGGAATGCGGGCCTGGGGAGCCCTACCGCCCGGTGCCCGTGGACTC
>CAIWTL010000252.1 GCA_903915555.1 uncultured Micrococcales bacterium
CCCAAGGAGAAGACCTTCAACGACAGCTGGCTGTCCAGCCACTGACCGAACCCCACCCGGTCACGTCCGCCCCCGGTCCCTGACCCACCCGTCGGGACCGGGGGCGGTGTCACGTCCCGGTCGCCGGTGCGCCACAGTCGTGGCATGGCCCCGCAGAACCCCACGCCCGCCCTGAGCCGCCGGGACTACGGCGCCGAGGTCGTGATCGTGCTGTGGGTGTCGCTCGGAGCCTCGGCGGTGCGGGCATTCCTGAGCATCGTCGACCGGCTCACCAGTGGCGTCCCTCTCGCCGAGCAGCAGACCACGATCGTCCAGCCGGTGACCCCCGACCGGCCATGGCTGGACGTCGCCTACCAGATCTCGTTCGTCGTCCTGCCCCTCGGAGTCGTCGCGCTGGTCGGTTACCTGCTGCAGCGCTCAGGTGAGTCCTTCCGGACGCTGGGCTTCGACCTCACCCAACCGGGCCGAGACCTCGCCCGGGGCGCCGTCCTGGCGGTGGTGGTGGGTGGCAGCGGGCTCGTCTTCTACCTCATCGCGTTCCGGGCCGGCATCAGTGTCCAGATCGCGGCCGCGCAGGTGTCGGGGGCATGGTGGGACTGGCCGTTGCTTCTCGCGCAGGCGGCCATGAACTCGGTGCTGGAAGAGGTGGTGGTCCTCGGGTTCGTCGTCACCCGCCTCGAGCAGGCAGGGGTGGCGGGACGGTGGGCCGTGGTCATCTCGGCGGTCGTCCGGGGCGCCTACCACCTGTACCAGGGGTTGGGCGGCTTCATCGGCAACCTGATCATGGGGCTGTTGTTCGGTTGGCTGTTCCTACGGTGGCGCAGGGTCGGACCGATGGTGGTAGCGCACTTCCTGATAGACGCGGTCGCCTTCGTCGGCTACGCGGCGCTGTCGGGCCGCGTGGACTGGCTGCCCTGACGCGTCAGTCGGCTGCCGCGGCTGCTTCCTCGACCGCTTCCACCGCGTCGAGGCCCTCGTCGACCCGGTAGCGGGCGTACGAGTCCACGATCTCCTCCTCGGCGTCCTTGCGGCCGGTCCAGGTCGCGCCTTCGACCGACTTGCCGGGTTCGAGGTCCTTGTAGACCGTGAAGAAGTGTTCGATCTCGAGTCGGTCGAACTCGGACACGTGGAAGATGTCCCGCAGGTGCTCCATGCGGGGGTCGTTGGACGGAACGCACAGGACCTTGTCGTCGCCCCCGGCCTCGTCGGTCATGCGGTACATCCCGAGTGCCCGGCACCGGATGACGCACCCCGGGAACGTGGGCTCCTGGAGGATGACGAGAGCGTCCAACGGGTCGCCGTCGAGGCCCAGCGTGTCATCGATGAAGCCGTAGTCGTGCGGGTACCGTGTCGAGGTGAACAGGAGACGGTCCAGCCGGATCCGGCCCGACTCGTGGTCCACCTCATACTTGTTCCTGCTACCGGCAGGGATCTCGATGGTCACATCGAAGGTCATGGGTTCCACGGGGACACTCCTGTTCCGGGGCCGATCTGCTCTGGGAGTCATCTTGGTGGGTGAGGGACACGCGTTGCCAGCGGAACCGCGGAATCGCTCGGGTTCCCCGGAGGTCAGCCATGCGTAGGGGTCTCGTCGCGGCGCTCCCGCCTGCTCTGCTCGCCGCCGTCCTGGCGGCCACCGCGGCCCCCTCGACCCTGGCCGGGGCCGCCGATGACACCGACGCCCGGCCCGTCCTCGAGCCCGTGCGGTCCGACACCGGGCCCGAGCAGGACCCCGGGCAGGTCGCCGCCCGCCTGGCACCGCTGACCGGTGACACGAAGAAACTCGGGAAGAGCGCTGCCACGGTCGTCATCGACGCGGAGAGCGGGCGCACGTTGTACGACGACGAGGGGTCGACCGCGCTCATCCCCGCGTCCACGAACAAGATCCCGACCTCGGCGGCCGTCCTGGCGTCGACGGATCCCGACCGCCGTCTGACCACCCGAGTGACGCTGTCGGGCAGCGAGATCACGCTCGTCGGTGGCGGGGATCCCCTGCTGACCTCCCGCCGAACCGTCCGGGAGCCGGGTTACCCCACCTACCCCCAGCCGACCTCCCTGCGGCACCTCGCCGCCCAGACCGCCGCCCGGCTGCGGGGGATGTCGCTGGACCGGGTCCGGGTCACGGTGGACGACTCCTTCTTCGACGGTCCGGCGTGGAACCCCTCCTGGCCGGAGTACTACCGAACCGAGGGGATCGTCGCGCCCGTGTCGGCGCTCATCGTCGACGACGGTCGGGAAGGGGGCGGCGAGTGGGCGCCGATCAGCACCGACCCCGCCCTCTCGGCGGGCCGCGTGTTCGCCGACCTGCTGAAGAAGAAGGGCATCGGGACCAAGGGAGCGATCACCCGGGGGCGCCCCGCGGAGAACGCGGAGGAACTGGCCGCCGTCGAGTCCGCCCCGATCTACGAACTCGTCCAGCAGACCCTGACCACGTCGGACAATCAGACCGCGGAGAACCTCTTCCGGCTTGCCGGCAGGTTCGCCGGCTTCGGAGGATCCTTCGATGGCGGATCCCGCGCGGTGCAGAAGGCCCTCGAGAGCCTCGGCGTCAGTACTGTCCTGTGCTCCTTCGTCGACGGAAGTGGACTGTCCCGCGACAACGCGCTGACCGCGAACCTGCTCACCGACGTCCTGCGACGGTCGGTCCGCTCCCAGGACGGTCTGTGGCCGATCGCGAGTGGGCTCGCGGTCGCAGGCGTCAACGGGACGTTGCGCAATCGGTTCGTGTCGACCGAGACCAACTCCGCCGCCGGCTGGTTGCGGGGCAAGACGGGCACCCTCAACTACGTCAGTTCTCTGGCGGGATTCGTCCAGTCCCGTTCGGGGCGCCTGCTGGTCTTCGCGTCCCTCGCCAACGAGGCCAAGTCCTCGTACGAGGCGGGGTTGCACATCGACCGCATCGCGGCCGCGGCCGCGGACTGCGGCTGCCCGGGCGACTCGCGATGACCCGACCGGCAGCCGCGTAGTCTCGACCCCATGTCAGCCGTCGACTGGGAGCTCGCGAGTTCGTTGGGTCGGCGGTTCGTCAAGCCGGGTCCCGAGGTGTCCTCGGTCGAGGCGCAGGAGGTCGTCGCCGACCTCAACCGCTCGGCGGCCGCCGCGGTGGAGCCCGTGCGCCGCACCACCGGCCTCGTCGCCGATCAGGCCGACCACCGCACGATCGTCGTGGACCGGGCCGCGTGGATCGACTCGAACGTCACCGGGATGAGACTGATCACGGCTGCCCTCGAGCGTCACCTCGACGATCGCCGCGACCCCCATTCCGCCATGGCCCTGGCCGGGAGCAAGGCCACCGCGGTCCAGGTCGGCACGATGCTGTCGTGGGTCGCCACCAAGGTGTTGGGTCAGTTCGAGGCGGTCACACCACCCGGCGAGCCCGGCCGGCTGCTGCTCGTGGCTCCCAACATCGTCGCCACCGAACGGCGGCTGGAGATCCCGTCGGCGGACTTCCGGATGTGGGTGTGTCTGCACGAGGAGACCCACCGGGTCCAGTTCGGGGCGGTGCCGTGGCTGGAGGGCTACTTCACCGCGGAGATCGACACATTCCTCGCGGGGGTGGACCTGGGCACGGCGGAGACGCTGCGCCGGGCCGGAGCCGTGGCCGCAGCTGTCTTCCACGTCCTGCGGGGGGCGTCCGGGGCGAGCATCCTCGACGCTGCGCAGAGTGAACAGCAGCGGGAGGTCTTCGCCCGCCTCACCGCGTTCATGTCACTTCTCGAGGGCCACGCGGACTATGTCATGGATGCCGTCGGTCCCGAGGTCGTGCCGACTCTGGACCTGATCCGGGAGAGGTTCGACGCCCAGCGCAACGAGCCCGGCGCCATGGACGGCCTGCTTCGCCGGCTCATGGGAATGGACGCCAAGTTGAAGCAGTACAGCGACGGTCGGCGGTTCGTCGCCGGCGTGGTGGATGAGGTGGGGATGGCGGGCTTCAACCGCGTATGGGAGTCCCCGGCGCATCTGCCGACCGTGGCCGAGATCGGTACGCCCGGCGCCTGGGTCCGCCGCGTGGTCGGCTGACGGGGCGCCGTGGACCGGATCTCCCCATCGCTGCACCGGGTCCGGTCGCGGGTCGAGGCTTGTCTGCGCGAGTTCCCCGCGATCGACGGCAGCTCGGGACTTCTCGTGGCCTGCTCCGGCGGCCCGGACTCGCTGGCCCTGGCGGCAGCCGCCGCACACCTCGACCGACCGGTCGGCGCTGTCGTGGTCGATCACGGGCTGCAGCCCGGCTCGGCGGAGGTGGCCCGCGTAGCGGCGGGGCAATGCGAGGCCCTCGGACTGTCCCCGGTCATGGTCGTGGCCGTGGATGCCACGAACCGGGGGGAGGGTCCCGAGGCCGCGGCGCGCAACGCCCGATACGGGGCGCTCTCCGCGGCGGCCCGGGACTCGGGTGCGCTCGTGCTGCTCGGTCACACCCTCGACGATCAGGCCGAGACCGTGCTGTTGGCGATTGCGCGTGGCAGCGGCACCCGAAGCCTCGCCGGCATGCCGGCGAGCCGGGGTGTCTTCCGCAGACCCATGCTGGGGCTCACCCGCGCGGAGGTCCGTTCCGCGCTCGACGGTCTCGACATCGTCGTCTGGGAGGACCCGCACAACAGCGACCCGGCCTACCGGCGCAGCCGGATCCGCAACGAGGTGTTGCCGGTACTCGACGACGTCATGGGCCCGGGTGTGCGCCAGGCCCTGGCGCGGACTGCGAGCCTCACCCGCGCCGACGCGGACGCCCTCGACGGCTGGGCCGCGCGCGTCACAGCCGAGCTGGGGGGCAGCGAGTCAGTGGGCTCCGGCTGGTCGGTCGGCGCCCTGGGAGGGTTGCCCACGGCCGTGCGCCGCCGGGTGCTCCGGGGAGGTGCCCTGTCTGCCGGTTGTCCCGCCGGCGCGCTGGCCGCTTCGCACATCCTGGAGGTGGACCGGCTGATCACCGAATGGCACGGTCAGGGGCCACTCCACCTGCCTGGCGGCGTCACGGCGGCGCGGCGGTATGGCAGGCTCTTCCTGACCGGTCCCACGACGGCACCGGACCCGGTGAACGGAGCGCGTGATGGAGCCTGAGGACATCGGCGACGAGTTGGCCGAGGTGCTGATCGGCGAATCCCAACTGCGTGACCGCGTCCGGCAACTGGCCGCCGCGATCGACGCCGACTATGACGAACCGCCCTTGTTCGTGGTGGTCCTCAAGGGTGCCGTCATGTTCCTCGCAGACCTCGCCCGAGACGTCCCGCAGTCCGTCGAGATGGACTTCATGGCGGTGTCGTCGTACGGGTACGGCACCCAGTCCTCCGGTGTGGTCCGGATCCTCAAGGACCTCGATCTCGACATCCGTGGGCGCCACGTGCTGCTCGTCGAGGACATCATCGACTCGGGCCTCACCCTGTCGTGGCTGCTCCGGAACCTCTCCGCACGGGGGCCAGCCAGCCTCGAGGTCTGCGCCCTGCTGCGCAAGCGCGACGCGCTCCAGGTGGACGTGGACATCAGGTATGTGGGGTTCGACATCCCCAACGCCTTCGTGGTCGGGTACGGCCTCGACCACGCCGAGAAGTACCGGAACCTGCGCTGCATCGCCACGCTCGCGCCGGAGCGCCTCACCTGAGGTCGGTGCCCACCGTGCCCAGGTTCAGGGGGCCCGGGTGGTCCCCAGGTCGGTGTTGGTCCCCATCGGTGGCCCGAGGGTCGCGTCGCTGTAGTGCACCGCTGTCGGCGAGGTGAGCGCCCACAGTCCGATGATCAGCCCGACGATGATCGTCAACAGGACGATCTTGTAGGCGACCGAAGCCGCCACGGCGTCCCTGGGAGGTGTCTGCCACTCTCCGTCCGTCTCCCACACACTCATCAAACCCACCGTCCTCACGCCGGCTCGGTCCCCAAGCCTGATCCACCGATCCCACGGTCTGCGGTGGACGTTGGACCCAGGCTCGGCTTGAGTCTTCTCCCTCCGAACCCCCGGTTTCGCGGTGGGGAGCAGGTGAACGGCGGGTTGCGCGGAACTTCACTCCAGTGGCGCAATTCGCTCCGCCCCCGCACGGCACCCACGTATAGGCACCCGCGCATGGACACCCGCGCATGGGTGCAGGGGCCAGGGCGGAGGCCGGACGTCGCCGGATCAGTGGTTGAGGGAGAGCGCGAGCTTCGGGCAGATGTGCACGGCCCGTCGGGAGAGGTGCTCCAGTTCCGACGGCACCTCCACCGATCGTCGATCGCGCTCGAACCCGGTCACGGCAGGGGCGTCGTCGGCACCACCGAGGATGGGGAAGCCCCACTCGTCGAGGGTCACCAGCTCGGGGACCAACTGGGCACAGGACCCGTATCCGACACACATCGTGGGATCGACTCGAAGGATCATCGGAAGGCCTTTCCGGGCATGATGACGGGGTATGGCATGGGTGGAGGGACCGGCAGACTCCCGGGGGACCCGGTGAGGCAGTGACCGGACTCGTGGGCGGCGACGTCCGCAGCGAAGATCTCCAGCCCGGTCTGGAGCATCCGCACCGCGCCGTCGGGCAGTGCGCACCCACCCCGTCGCGGCACCTCGGCCAGCACGCTGTCGATCCGGGCGCGGGGCGGACCGGCCGCCGCGACGTCGGCCAGTCGACCGAACTCGTCGGCGATGGTGGACAGTCCGAACACGCAGACCCCGCACTGGCCCGCGCTCTCACCGGCCAGGTAGGCGGCCATCCGGGACATCTCGGACACGCCGCAGTCGTCGTCCCCCTGCAGCCACAGCAGACCCGCGCCGATCTCCGCGCCGACCGAGCGCAGAGCTTCCGGGGCCCACGCCACGTCGTGGATCGTGGACAGCTCGGTCCACGCGCCGCCGAAGCCGCCCGTCAAGGCTGTGGTGGGGTCGCCGGTGACCCCGCCCGCGATCCGGATCAGTTCCGACACCCGAGCACCGACGGGGACCTCGTATTCGCCGGGTGACGCCACGGCACCCTCGATGGACACCATGACGGTGCCGGGGGCGTCGGGATCGCCCACGGACCGGAACCATGCCGCCCCGAAGCGTGCGATCAGGGCCAGTTGACACAGGGTCTCGGCGTTGTTCACCAGAGTCGGGCGTCCGGACACGCCGTGGTTGTGGGGACGCACGCCGTGCACCGGACGACCGGCGCCCCCGGCGACGGCGCGCGCGAGCGCGCTCTCCTCACTCGCGACGTAGCGTCCCGGGAACTCCAACAGGGTGGGCAGTTCCTCGTCGTCGGGACGTTCCGACATCGCGGTCAGCAGGGACTGCGCCTGCGGGGAACCCTCGTGGACGGCGATCGCGGACTCCGTGGCGCCGACGACGGCGGTGGCGAGGGCGACCCCGTCGAGCAGCAGGTGCGGTGCGTTGGTCATCAGCCACGCATCCGTGGTGATGACAGGTTCACCCTCCATGGCGTTGGCGAGGGTGAAGGGTCGGTGCAGGAATCGGCCGCCGTTGTCCTTGACAGCCCGCATCTTGGTGGCTGTGGGGAACCAGCCGCCACCACGACCCCGGAGCCCCGACTCCGCCACCTCGCGCAGCAGGGCGTCGGGACGGGTGCGCGGCACGGGTCCGTACAGCGCGAGATGGCGCTCGTACGACACCCCCGCGGGATCCGGGACCATGATGCGCGGAACCGATGGTGGGGTGGTCATGTGGTCTCCGTCGTGGGAGCGGGGGTTGCTTCACTGGGGGTGCGGCTGGGGCGCAGGTAGCGCAGGGCGATCGTCGGGGCCACGATCGCCACCGA
>CAIWTL010000253.1 GCA_903915555.1 uncultured Micrococcales bacterium
GCCATCCTCACGGCGGGGTACATGCTGCCGTGGGCCATCGCAGCGGTGCGCGACGTCCCGCACTGGAGCGTCTTCTGGGTCAACCTGCTCCTCGGGTGGACCATCGTCGGGTGGATCGTGGCGCTCGTGATGGCGCTGCGCGCCCAGCGCCAGGTCATCGTCGGCTGAGTCCGTCCCACCGGATGGCCGCCCATCGGGCCCTTCCTCACCAGCGGTAGTTGACCCGCTCGTCGGGCGGCAACTGCATGATCTCCACCACCACCCCGAGATCCTCCGATCCGCCACCGGCGTACAGACCCTTCAGCGGGGGACCGTCGCGGTAGTCGCGTCCGGCGGCCACCTTCACGTGGGCAGACCCCACGCTGCGGTCGTTGGTGGGGTCGAAGGCCTCCCAGCCGCCGCACCATGCCTCGATCCACGCGTGGCTCTCGCCCAGCACCGTCTCTCCCACCGCCTCTTCCTCGGTGTGCAGGTAACCGCTCACGTAGCGGGCGGGGATCCCGAGGGAGCGCAGCAGTGACAGTGAGGCGTGCGAGAAGTCCTGGCAGACCCCCTGGGCCGCGGCCCACGCCTCGGCGGACGTCGTCGACACCGACGTCACCCCGGGGGTGTAGCGGATGTGGTCGTGGACGACGGAGACGACGTCGTGCATGGCGGCCACCGGCGAGGCCGACGAACGGAGGCGTTCCAGCAGTGCCACCCGTGCGGGGTCCTGCCACGCGTTGTCGACGAAACCGCTCGGCTCGAGGAACTCGCAGAACCGGTCCTGGACGGCCGGGGTCTCCAGGTCGCGCCAGGAGATCCCCGGCGCGGCCGGGTGACCGCCGGGGGTCTCGACCGTGGACCGGGCCACGACCTCGAGCACTCGGTGGGGCTCGTGGATGTCGAATGACTCCACCAGGGCTCCCCAGTAGTCGGTGTAGGCGTAGACGACCCCACGGGGCTCGATCTGGAGCTCGTGGCTGAGCAGGATCTGCCCGTCGGACTCGGCAGGTGTCATTCGGACCTCGTTGAACGACGCATGGACGTCCGTGACATAGCGGTATCCCGACCGGTGGGTGATCGTGAGGCGGCGGCCCATCAGTGGCTCCACACGACTGTGCCGGCCTGATGGAAGAACCCCCGGGTCGCGTAGTCGCTGGCGCGCAGCGCCGCCAACTGCGACCGGCCCGCCAGCACGTCGACCTCGGCGGGCGACGGGTCGACGGCGTACTCGAGCTGCGAGCGCAGCATCCCCACCTCCCGCAGCAGGTCCCCGCCATCACTGGCCCCGAGCGCCTCGAGGCCCCGCACCGCGGCCTCGGCCTGCTCCGCACAGGACCGCAGCGAGCGCGGGAAGGTGGAGTCCAGTACCAGGTACCGCCTGACGGAGTCACCGTCGAGCGGGAGACGGGTGCGCAGGAAGGCACTCAGCGCGCCAGATGCGCGCAGTGTCGCCACGGGACCGCCCTCGGGCCACAACTGGTCGTGCCGCACCCCGAGAAGTCGCGCCGTCATGTCGGTCCGCTCGAGCGAACGGCCCAGGGCGAGGAACAGGTAGCCCTCATCCCGTGACATCGTCCACTCCACGACCCCGTTGACGACGAGGAGTCGCTCCAGGACGCGTTGCAGCGCGACCCCGGGGCTCGCCGCGAACACCATGCCGCGGCTGAGGGCGATGTGAGTGCCGTTGAGCGCCTCGAACACCTCACCGGACAGTTGGTCGCGGATGCTGCGGGCGTTCTCCCGAGCGGCCGCGATGGAGCCGACGATGGTCGAGGAGTCCGCGGCGCTGCCGATGACGGCCCCCACGAGCCCCGGCGCGTCGCCGACCGGGACGCTGGGCAGCGACAACGAGTCCAGCAACACGGCGCAGGCGACCTCCTCGGGCACCGTCCGGTCCTCGACGAGCAGCTGGTGGTGCTCGGCCAGCAGCCGGGACGTGGCCTCGGCCCTCTCCACGTAGCGCCCGATCCAGAAGAACGACTCGGCGATGCGGCTCAGCATGAGTGACCACACCCGGCACCACGGGCCTGCTGCTGCTGCCCCTCCTGCTGACGCTGCCGGTCGTCGTGCGGCCGGGGGGCGTGGGACCGGGCGATCCCCGTGGTGGGGGTGCGACGCACCCGACGGGCCGGCCGCGCCGGGGGACGGGGGCCGGTGGCGTCGTCGTCCTCCAGGACCCAGGTGTCCTTCGAGCCACCGCCCTGGCTGGAGTTGACCACGAGCGATCCCTTCGGAAGCGCCACCCGCGTCAGCCCCCCGGGCAGCACGAAGATGTCCTCACCGTCGTTCACGGCGAAGGGCCGCAGGTCCACGTGGCGCGGCCCCAGGTGCCCGTCGTCGACCGCGGTGGGCGCGGTCGAGAACACCACGACGGGCTGGGCGATCCAACCGCGGGGATCGTCGAGGACCTTCTCCCGGGTCGCCTCGAGCTCCTCCTCGGAGGCTTTCGTCCCGATGAGCAGCCCGTACCCGCCCGACGCATCACTGGGCTTGAGCACCATCCGGTCCATCCGCTCCAGGACGTAGGCGCGCTGATCCGGGTCCTGCAGATCGTAGGTGTCGACATTGGGAAGGATCGGGGTCTCGTCGAGGTAGTACTCGATGAGATCGGGCACGTACGGGTAGACGGCCTTGTCGTCGGCCACGCCATTGCCGACCGCGTTGGCGATGGTGACATGACCCGAACGGGCGGCATTGAGGATGCCCGGAACCCCGAGGACCGAGTCGAACCTGAAGTGCAGCGGGTCGAGGAACTCGTCGTCGATGCGGCGGTAGACCACGTGCACGCGCTGGGGGCCGGACGTCGTCCGCATCCACAGGAACCCGTCGCGGCAGTAGAGGTCACGCCCCTCGACGAGTTCCACGCCCATGCGGCGGGCGAGGAATGCGTGCTCATAGTGGGCCGAGTTGTGGACGCCCGGCGTCAGCACCACGACGACCGGTTCGTCGACACCGCGGGGGGCCGCGGCCTGCAGCGCATGCAGCAGTTGCTCCGGGTACTCCTCCACGGATCTCACCCGGTGGCC
>CAIWTL010000254.1 GCA_903915555.1 uncultured Micrococcales bacterium
GACGCTGCCCACAGCCAGGAGGAGGACCGCCACCGTACTCAGGGAGCGCTCGAGATGGACCTCGGGTTCGGCGTTGGCACCGTCGGAGGTGCGGAGGAGTTCCCGCCACGACACACTCATACGACCTCCCGGCCACCGGATCCTAGCGGCGGGACTGGGGCTGTCGCCGGATGATCAGTAGCGCAGCGAGAGATCAACCCAGGACCGTTGCTGGCACGTCGGACACCTGAGCCACACCCGGACCCCGGATCCGGGCACCAGTGCCGGGACGCTGGGGAACGCCAGCCGCAGGGCACGACCCCACGACACGACGGACCTCGCCTCGCATCGGGTGCACGTCATGGCGACCGAACCGAGCGACGGGGGCTCCGGCTCGTGGGAGAACAGGGCCCGCTTCCCTTCGCGGTCGGGGACCCGGACCTCGCCGTCGATGACGATGATCCGCTCGTCGGCAGCGTCGGCGCTGCGCGGCCTCACGCGGTCGAACGTCGTGTCACGCATCAGGGACCTCCACGAGGCGTCGGGCCAGTTCCCGATAGTTCTCCGCGCCCTTGGCCCGCGTGGCCGTGGCGAGGACCGAGCGGCCGGCCGCCGGCGCCTCCGCGAACCGGATCGACTTCGCGATGGGGGGCTGGAGAACCGGGAGTTGGTAGCGCTCCTCGATGTCGGCGACGACCGCGCGGGCGTGGGACGTGCGCGCGTCGAAGAGGGTGGGCAGCACTCCCAGGACCCGCAAGCGGGGATTGGTCAACCGCTGGACGTCGCGGACGGTGTCGAGCAACTGCCCGACCCCGCGGTGGGACAGGGTCTCGGCCTGCAGCGGGATGAGCACCTCGTCGGCGGCGGTCAAGGCGTTGATGGTCAGCACGCCGAGGGACGGCGAGCAGTCGAAGATGACGTACGAGTAGTCGCCCGCGATGTCCTCGAGAGCCAGCCGGAGGGCATGCTCCCGACCGGTCCGGGTCAGCAGATGCGCCTCCGTCCCGGCGAGATCGATGGTGGCGGGCAGCAGATCCATCCCGTCGTCGGTGGGCCGGATGACCATCCCGGCGCCCACCCGTTCGAGCAACACGTCATGCAGGCTCATGTCGAGGGTCTCGGGGTCGAGGCCGAGGGAGAAGGTCAGACACGCCTGCGGGTCGAGGTCGACGACGAGGACCTTCTCGCCGAGTTCGGCCAGGGCAGCGCCGAGCGACGCCACTGTCGTGGTCTTCGCCACGCCGCCCTTCTGATTGGCGACGGCGATGATGCGCGCCATGAGACCCCCAAGCCCCAACGAAACCGAACCTCGCCATCATATTCTGATTCCCGTGAGTGTCCCACCCCGAAGTACGTTGCCGATTGGTGTCGAAACGGGGCGGATCGAGACCCCGGACGCCTCATTGGCCGCCATGTGGTGCGGGACGGGTCCGGTCGTCGTGTTCGTTCCCGGCTTCACCGGGTCCAAGGAGGATTTCCTGCCGCTCCTTCCCAGGGTGGCCGCCCGCGGGCTGCGTGCAGTGGCCTACGACCAGCGGGGACAGTTCGAGAGCCCCCACACGACGGCCCCGTACGACCTGCGACTGTTCGCCGACGACCTCCGGGCCGTGGTTCGGTCGCAGGCCGACTCCGCGGGCGCCGTCCACCTGGTGGGCCACTCGTTCGGTGGCCTCGTGTGCAGCGAGGTCGCCCTCGACGCGGCGGGGGATGTGGCCAGCCTCACCCTCATGTCGACCGGGCCCGGAGCGCTGCCCCCCGAACGACACGCCATGCTGGAGGCCCTCATCTCGATCGTGCCGCACGCCACACCCGAGCAGATCTGGGCGGCGAAACTGGAGTTCGACCGCCAGGCCGGCGCGCCACCACTGCCTGCGGATGTCGCGGAGTTCCTGGAGCGCCGGTGGGTGGCCAGCGACCCGAGATCGATGGCCGCGATCGCGTCGATCCTGCTGACCGCGGCGGATCCGACCGACCGACTGCGTCGTGTGATCGGCCCGGACCTGCCCGCCCAGGTGATGTACGGCACCTCGGACACGACAGCGTGGCGGATCCCGGACATCGCCAATATGGCCACCCGCCTGGGTGTCACGGCCGTGCCGATCGACGCGGCCCACTCCCCCGCCGTCGAGAACCCGGAGGCCACCGCCGACGCGCTGAGCAGATTCATCGGCCCTCTCGACGTGTGAACCGCGTTCGATGGGGTATCCGGGAGTCATGGATCACCAGTGTCGGCTGCCCGCTGCCCCCGAGGCGGCCGGGATGGCCCGGCGCCTCGTGCGGGAAACCCTGACCGAGGCCGGCGCCGGACACGTGATGGACGACGCCATCCTCGTCATGTCGGAACTGGCCACCAACGCCGTGCGGTACGGCGCGGAGCCCATCGTGGCCCACGCCACGGTGGACGACGGGAAACTCATCCTCGCCGTCCAGGACGGCCGCGCCTCCGACCTGCCCTATCCCAAGGTCCTCACCGCCACCGAGCCCAACGGTCGGGGCATGCACCTGGTGGGGGCCATGGCGGCGCGGTGGGGCTGGGACCGCAGCGCCCACGCCAAGGTCGTGTGGGCGGAGATCCCCCTCGACACCGACTGACCACCTGGTAGTTCGGCTCAGCGCAGGGCTGCCAGGAGCATGAGGATCGAGGGGACGGAGGACACGTCAGGTACGCGGTACTCCGCAGCGGTGGCCCCCTCCCCGACCTTGATGCCCACGTCCTCGGCCCCGAGTACCCCGAAGGCCCGCTCGTCGGTGACGTCGTCGCCGATGAACACCACCGCCGTGTCGCGACCGTACCGATGCCGCAGGGACTCCACGGCGCTGCCCTTGTCGACCTGTTGGACGGCCAACTCGAGCACCTCCTTGCCCGCGGTGGCGTGGACCCCTGGCCACAGCGCCGGGCCTTCCCGCACCGCGGCCAACACCCGGTCGGCGTCGGACCGTGAGGCCTGGCGCACGTGGACCGCGATACTCAGGGGCTTGCGCTCGAGTTCGGCGCCGGGGGCGTCACTGATCATGCGGGAGAGGACCTCGTCCAGTTCGCGCAGGAGATCCTCCTGCCGCGGCGTCAGATCGGACACGAAACCCGACGTGAACTCGCCGCCGTGGGAGCCGACGAGCACCAACGGCTCGGCGAACCCCGACAACGTCTCCAGGTCGGACAGCGAACGACCGGACACGACCGCCACGTGGGTCGCGGGGGTCTCCGCGAGCCGGAGCAGC
>CAIWTL010000255.1 GCA_903915555.1 uncultured Micrococcales bacterium
GGGTGCACCGTCGAAGGAGGCGCGCAGGCCGTCGGTGAGTGTTGACGAGTCCCACCATGCCGGCACTCCCGAGCCACCCTGCGGCCACACGATGGCCGCCAGCCCGGTCCAGGCCTCGGTGGTGGACGATGCGCCAGCATTCGGGTCGACGATCGCGGAGTCGAGAGTGCGGTCGGTGCGCAAGGCACCGGACTGATCGCCGAGGAAGGGACCGATCGACGATGTGAGCAGCCCCTCCTTGTCGGACTTCATGACCACGGAGCGTCCGTCGGGCGATCGTCCTTCGCTCACTACCCCCGTCGCCTCGTCGTACACCACCCGCGCCGAGCGGCCATCGACTCCACGGCGCTCGGTGACCTTCCAGGTCGCGAAGTCCGCCCGCACCTCGACAACAGCGCCCCCACCCAGGGTGGATTCGACCGGAGTCGCCGTTCCGTCGGTAACGATCGACTGCAGCACGCGGGACTGCAGGTCAGCGCCAGCGGGGTACTCATAGGAGTGGCGGATGCGAGTGGCGCCCTTGGCCGCGGCCATGTCGGTGACCGATGCCACTCGGCCGCTCGCGTCGTAGGCGATCTCCGTGGTGAACTCCGGTGACTTCCAGTCCGGAGAGATCGCCGCCAGGGTGGTCGCGGCCGTGGAACGCGCCGACGCGAGTCGACCCGAGCCATCCCAGCCCCAGCCGACACCGACGCCACCGGGATCGGCGGCCATCGCCAGGCGCGGCGCTCCCGCCGCATCGACATAGGCCAACTGGCTCGCTGTGCCATCCGGATACGTGAACGCGCACACCAAGCCCTCGGGGAGAGTGAAGCCGCTCCATGAGCCGCCCTCGCAACCGTCGCCGTAGGAGACGCCGACGGTCTGGCCGCCCTCAATGCCATCCGACACCGAGAGCAGACGACCGTCGTCGCTCCACGTGAAGCGCGCGATCGGGACGCCGCCCAGCCACTCGGCGGTAATGCGACCGCCGGTGAACTCGGTGAGCGTGCCATCCGGAGACGTGAACGACCACTGGCCCTGCCCCAGCGGCACCAGGGTGCCGGACTGGGCGTACTGCGCTGCCGTGCCGTCGGATAGACCCGGCACGTAGGCGCCCGTCGGGGTGCGCACGAACGTCGGCCCGCCGCCGTCGGCGGTCATCAGGTGCACGCTCAGCGGCCCGGCGCTATCACCCGAGCCCGCCTGCACCTCCGACTCCATCAACTGCATGAGGCCCGACCCCGGCAACGACCAGGACCAGTCCGGGGCAAGACCCGGTGCCGCAGCCGAACCCGGTCGATAGCGCAGCCCGACGCGCAACGACCCCGACGGCCGGGCGAAGGCACGCGACGCCCACGAGGTGGCGGGAACGCCGGTGAGCAGGTTGACCTGGATGCCGGCAAAGGTGTCTGTCGGGGCTACGCCCTGGCGAATCTCGTCAACGGCGAATGACCACGGGCCGAACCACTCGTTGCCCTTCTTCGCGCGGTACGCGTAGGTGCCGCCCTGCCGCAGCACCGGCGGAGAGGTCGGCAGTTCGATGCCGTCGGCAGGAGCACTGCCCGACCAGACCAGTTCAGTCGCATCACCTCGGCCGTCGGCGCCGAAGCCGCCACCGGCGCTTAGATCGACGACCTCGACCTCGACGTCACCCGATACGTCTTTGACGCGCAGCTTCGGCGCACGCGACGTCGCCGACCCCGACCCGACGACCTCGGACTCAGGCCATACCTCCGGGAACGTCGGGCCGTCGGCCTGGGATGCGGGCACCGGCCCGGCCTGCCACGGCAGCACGTCGCCGATGGGGGTCGCCGCCTGCGCGATCTGGCCCTCGGGGCTCGCCGACTCGGTGACAGCGCTCTCCACGGGTGCGGGCGCGGGAGGCGATGACGTGCACCCGGCAAGAAGGAGTGCCCCGGCGCTTGCCGCAACGACCAGTGCTCTCATGCGCATGTCCGTTTCCTAGCAGATGCCCCCGCGTCTCGCCCCGGGCGCGTGAGTTATCCGAAGGGCAACGCGCGGCAGTCACAGTATCGGGGCGGGTGAGTACGCCGCTGCCCGGGGGTGCGCGGCCGTCACGGCCTGCACGCGTTCGGCGACTCGCGCCACCTGGCTCCGGGCCGCCCCGGTGAAGTCGAGCGGCTCGGCGATGAGGGCGTCGACCTGCTCGCGCGTGAGCCCTAGGCGCGCATCACCAGCGATACGGTCGATCAAGTCGTTGGCGGCGCTGCCTTCGCGCATGGCGAGGGCCACGGCCACGGCGTTCTCCTTAATGGCCTGGTGGGCAACCTCACGCCCGACACCGGAGCGCACCGCGGCCATGAGCACCTTGGTGGTGGCGAGGAACGGCAGGTAGCGCTCGAGTTCGCGGTCGATGACCGCGGGGAACGCCCCGAACTCATCGAGCACGGTCAGGAACGTCTCGAAGAGGCCGTCGATGGCGAAGAAGGAGTCGGGCATGGCGACACGGCGTACGAC
>CAIWTL010000256.1 GCA_903915555.1 uncultured Micrococcales bacterium
CGCTCCACACGGGCCAGGACCTGCTGGGCCCGGTCGTACTCGGTGTCCTTGCGCTCCCCGACGCGCTCGGCGGTATCCACCCGCCGCATGAGGTCGGTGGGTGAACCGCTGTCGAGGAGACCGGCGAGGAAAGCCAGCTCGCTGGGTCCCGAACGGTAGGCCGCTCTCGCGTAGTCGCCGACGAGTTGCCGGGCACCGGCGACAGCGCCTTCCTGGCTGGTCACCTCCGCCTCGGCGCGGGCGGCGGCCTCACTGGCCGCCGCGTAACGCTTGTCGGCCTCGAGTCGTTGTGCCCGAGCATCGTCGACCTCGGCGAGCAGCGGGGCCAGCCCCGCGGCCATGTCTTCCCCCACGGTGGGGCTCGGGGAAGGTGCGGCGTGGGCGGGGACCGCCAGGAGCGCACACGTCACAGCGGCCGCGCTTAGCGCGGCCGCCAGGGACGTGCGGGGAAGAATCACGGTCACCTCTCGACAGGCCCCCATTGTGACCTGTCGGAGGTGCCCGTGAGGAGGGTTCGGATCAACTCGTGACCACCCTCACGCCGGCACGGTGATCGTGAACTACCCGCATCCGGTGTCGTGGTCACCGGCACGGCGGACCTCGGCGCGGTGGCCGTCGAACCCTGTCGCCTACGCTGGGCGGATGCCAGAGTTCGCCGACGTGTTCCCGCGCGCGTGGGTGGAGTTCCCGGATCCGACAGACGGCGAGCAGGTCATCCGCGCCGACCTGACCTGGCTGACGTCTCGCTGGACGTGCATCTACGGCCGCGGATGCCGCGGCATCGACCGCTCAGTCCCCGACGCCGGGTGCTGTGTCCACGGCGCACACTTCGCCGACAAGGCCGACGAGAAGCGGGTTCGGCGGTGGGTCGAGCGACTCACGCCGGAAGACTGGGAACTCATCCCCCAGGAACGCCCCGTGCGCAATCGGGACTGGCTGGAGAAGGATGAGGAGGGAGCCCGGAAGACGCGCGTGGTCGACGGCGCCTGCGTGTTCCAGAACTCCCCGGACTTCGCGGAGGGAGCGGGATGCGCGCTGCATCAGTTGGCCGTGCGCACCGGGGAGTCCTACATCGACACCAAACCCGACGTCTGCTGGCAGTTGCCCATCCGTCGTGACTTCACCTGGGTGGAGCACAACGACGGCGAGCAGCGACTGGTCATCACCATCACCGAATACACCCGGGCCATGTGGGGCGCCGGAGGCCACGACTTCGACTGGTACTGCTCGTCCGACACCGAGGCCCACGTCGCCGACGCGCCGGTCTACGTGTCACAGCGCCCGGAACTCGAGGCACTGATCGGGGAGGCCGCCTACCGCGAGCTGGCAGCCCACTGCGAAGCGCACGAGACGGCCCGGACGGCACTGAGTGTGACGCCCGTCGCCGCCGCCGGCCTGTGTCCCCATCCAGCCGACGGTTGACCACGAGGTAGCGGAACGCCGCAATCGACGGAATCGTCGGACCCGGCGTCTAGGGTCTGCCCATGGCGAAGAACTCCGCGTCCTACTCGTGCACGCAGTGCCAGGCGACGAGCCTGCGGTGGGTCGGCCGCTGCCCCCGGTGCCAGGAGTTCGGAA
>CAIWTL010000257.1 GCA_903915555.1 uncultured Micrococcales bacterium
CCGCGGTGACGCCGCCCGATGACTGCCGAGCCGCCCTCACCTACGATCGGGAGCGGACGAAGGAGTCCGATGATCACCGACTGGCTGACCGGCTGGGGCTATGCACTGCCCCAGGTCGAGACAGGGCTGGCCTGGTGGCCTGTGGTCGCCGTGGTCGTACTGCTGGTCATGATCAATGTCGCGGCCAACAAGGCCGTCCCGGGTTACTACCTGTTCTGGACTCTCGGCGGTTCGATCGTGGTGCTGGCCCTCGGCCTGCTGGACGGGTGCACGTGGGCCGACCTCGGCCTTGCCCCGCGGACCTGGCTGCCCGGGGTGATCTGGGGGGGCGCGGCGATCCTGCTCGTGTTCACCGTCTACGCGGTCGGGACGACCTGGAAACGCACGCGCCAGGCCTTCCACGATCAGAACATCGCCGGATTGTCGTTGCCTCGACTGTTCTGGCAGTCGATGGTGGAACTCCCCTTCGGAACGGTGCTGTTCGAGGAGGTGGCATTCCGCGGCGTGCTGTGGGCGATGCTCGCACGGCGGTACGGCCTGCTGTGGGCGACGCTGCTCAGCGCCTTCCTGTTCGGCCTGTGGCACATCCTGCCGTCGCTGGACATGCACCTGCGCAATGCCCGCTTGGGCGCGGTCGGTGGTGGCGGACGCCGCGCACAGCTCGTCGCGATCACCGGATCGGTCGTGACGACCGCCATCGGCGGTGTGGTGTTCACCCTGCTGCGGATGGGCTCCGGCTCCCTGTTCGCACCCATGGGCCTGCACTGGGCCACCAACGGATGGGGTTACCTGTTCGCCCGCCGCGTGAGCCCCAAACCGGAGGCGTGAGGCGGCGCCCACATCCCTGCCGGCACTCGCTGCCGGGGTGGGTCGCGGGACGGTAACGATGCGTCGGCCGAGGCGTTCCCCCGCCCTGCGCGGGTACCGGCTCAGTGAGATGAACTACCGAGAACTGCGCCCCTCGTCGACCACCCCCGACACCCCCGCTCGGGGTCCCCGGCCGAGTCGGACCCCCGCCATAGACTGGCCTCCGTCCTTGGACGGCTCGTCGGCAGCGCCCCGACCGCACAGTGTCGCGGCCCGATCCCAGGACTCGGGTCGCGTATCGAACAGAGATCGCGCGCCCGGCAGAGCAACGGGCAGAGCAACGGGCAGAGGAGTCTCGATGGCCAACACGGCGCTCGACCTTGACCAGTCCCAGCATCACGGGCTCAGCGACCAGGAGTCGCAGATCCTGGAGTTCGAGCGCACCTGGTGGCGACTCGGCGGCGCCAAGGAGGAGGCGATCCGGGACCGGTTCGACCTCACCGCCACCCGCTACTACCAGATCCTCAACCGGCTGATCGACCGCGAAGCCGCACTCGAGGCCGACCCTGTGCTGGTCCGTCGGCTCCGGCGCCTGCGCCAGCAGCGGCAGGAAGCCCGATCGGCGGTCCACCGCGCACGTCGCTGAGTAGCCGGGACAGGCACCCGGCGTCCTGGGTCACGCATCACCGCGGACTGTGACGGAGCCGGACGACGGGAGGGCTGCTTCGGGTACAGTGTCAGGACACAACTGAACATGTCTCATCCAGAGGGGCAGAGGGAAACGGCCCGATGAAGCCCCGGCAACCGTTCAAGTCGGTGCCAAGTCCGTCCCACCACGGGAAAGATGAGGAGAACCGTGACCCTGCTCACAGATCCAGCCGCCCCCACCGCATGTCCCAGCGACGCGGCCCCCGCCCCTGATTTCGGCAACGCCACCGGCCTCGTGTGCCGCGAGTGCGGCGCCCACTACCCCCTCGGAGCCGCCTACGCGTGCGTGGAGTGCTTCGGTCCCCTCGAGGTCTCCTATGACCTGTCGGGGGTCACCCGCGAACAGATTGAGGCCGGCCCTGCCTCCCTGTGGCGCTACGCGCCGCTGCTTCCGGTGGCGGCATACGCCGGCACTGAACCGAATCTGCAGCCGGGCATGACGAAACTGGTGCGCGCGGACAACCTGGGAGCGGCGCTGGGCATGACCGCGCCGCTGTGGATCAAGGACGACAGCGGCAACCCGACGCACTCGTTCAAGGACCGCGTGGTGGCGGTGGCCCAATCAGCCGCCCGGCGCCTGGGGCTCACGACCCTGGCGTGCGCGTCGACAGGCAACCTCGCGAACGCTGTGGCCGCGGCCGCGGCCCGCGCGGGCATGGGCTCGGTCGTCGTCATCCCCTCCGATCTGGAGGCTGGCAAGACCGTCACAACCGCGACCTACGACGGCACTCTGCTCGCCGTGAAGGGCAACTACGACGACGTCAACCGGCTGTGCAGCGAACTCATCGGTGACCCTGTGACGGAGACGTGGGGCTTCGTGAACGTCAACCTGCGGCCCTACTACGCGGAGGGCTCCAAGACCCTCGGCTACGAAGTGGCCGAGCAACTCGGATGGCGAACGCCGCAGCAGGTCGTCATCCCCGTGGCGTCCGGATCGCTGCTCACCAAGGTCGACAAGGCCTGGCGCGAGCTGACGGGGCTGGGCATCATCGCCGAGTCCCCGTACCGGGTCTTCGGGGCCCAGGCCGACGGATGCAGCCCCGTGGCACGGGCCTTCGCCGACGGACTGGACGTCATCCGCCCCGTGAAACCGGACACCATCGCCAAGAGCCTCGCCATCGGCAACCCGGCCGACGGGCCGTACGCCTTGGATGCCGTGCGCCGCACCGGCGGTGCGGTGGCCAGCGTGAGCGATGCGGACATCGTGGCGGCCATCCGACTCCTGGCCCGCAGCGAAGGCATCTTCGCCGAAACCGCCGGAGGCGTGACGTTGGCGACGTTCCAGCGACTCCTGGCGACCGGTCAGGCCTCACGCGACGCCGAGACGGTCCTGCTCAACACCGGGGACGGACTGAAGACCATCGACGCCGTGTCCGGCGTCGTGGGCCCGACCGCGGTCATCGATCCGCGTGTCGACCAGGTCCACGAGGTCCTGGCCCCGCGTTGAGTCCGCCCTTCCCGATCCGAAGCCCCGAGGAGTCCCCCATGGCCGTCACCATCCGAATCCCGACGATCCTGCGCACCTACACCGGCGACACCGCCGAGGTGTCGATCAGCGACCCCGGCGAGACCCTCGGGTCGGCGCTGGAGGCGCTGGAGGTCACCGCTCCCTGCATCCGGGCCCGCATCCTCGATGACGACGGCAGTCTGCGCCGGTTCGTGAATGTCTACGTGGACGACGAGGACGTCAGGTTCCTCGACGGCCTGGCGACCCCGCTGAAGGACGGATCGTCGATCGCCGTGATCCCCGCCGTCGCGGGGGGCTGAGCCCGCGCCTCAGAAGTCCTCGAGGGCCTCACGGGCGCGCCGGGTCAGTGACGGGTCGCGGATCTCGTCGTCCTCGTCCTCGTTGACCATGTGCATGGCGGCTTCCTCCGCCGAGAGGTCCTCGGTGTCATGACTGTCGAGGGCGAGCACCTCGGAGGTCACGTCGGTCCGAACTCCCTCATCCTCCTCGACCAGGCGCCCCACGACGTTCTCGTCGGGGTGCCCGAAGGTCTCGGCGGGGCCATCCGTGCCCAGTTCCTCGGACAGTTCGTGATAGAGCTCGTCGACGACGTCACTGGCCGGATCGTCGAACTTCTCGCGCGCACGTCGTGACATGGCGACCTCCTCAGTGGCAGGACATCGAACGTCCTGCTCCGATTCTGTCACCACGGCGACCCCCCGGCGAGCACTACCCACAGGTGGGGTGACGCTCCCGCGGCGAGCGGAACGGTTGCGAGGAAATCCGGCCCCACCTGTCACCCGGTGCGGTGATCCGGGCTTGCACTCTCGGGCGGAGAGTGCTAATCATGTATTAGCACTCTCAGGTGTCGAGTGACAGTCCGGTCCGCCGGGCAGGACCTCGGCAGCAGGGAGTTTCACCGGTCTGGCGAGACTCGTCGGCCGCTCTGAC
>CAIWTL010000258.1 GCA_903915555.1 uncultured Micrococcales bacterium
CCCCTCTTCAGGACGTCGACAAGTTCACCGATGGCCTCGCGCTCGGCGGGTGTGGCGACCCACCAGTCGCGGATGTGCCGCTTCGGGACGACCAGGGAGTGGCCCGGAGATACCGGGTAGAGATCTCGCATCGCTACTGCGTGCTCGTTCGCAGCGATCACCCGACCAGCCGACAACCCACAGAATGGGCAAGCACTGCGGTCGTGGCCTATGGCCCCGTCATCCATCCCCCGAGCCTCCCAAGCCACGGCCTGGGACTCAAGTCTCGCTCTGGCGGGGAGATTGGATGTGGGTCCGGCCCTGGGCACCGCTACAGCCCCGAAAAAGTAAGAATGTCCCGGGACATCCGATAAGGATGTCCCGGGACAACACACAAGTAGCGGGGGCAGGATTTGAACCTGCGACCTCTGGGTTATGAGCCCAGCGAGCTACCGAACTGCTCCACCCCGCGCTGGTCGCAACGCGACGGCTCTAGGTTAGCGCGTCCCCTGGCTCACTCCAAATGTCGACCCCGGAGGACGACATTGTTCGCGAATGGCTCAGTTGAACTCGCGTCGCCCGATGCCGGCGGCAGTCGCATCCGCGGGAGCCGGCGTGACCGGCGCAGGTTCCGTCGGGGTGTCGGGAGTGGGCTGGGCATCCGGTGACTTCGCCGTCGGCGGCGCCTCCCCGCCCAACTGCTGCTGGGCGGCCGCCGCCCGGTCAAGGGCGGACTTCAGCCGCTCCTGCGCGTCGCCGTAGGCCCCGAAGTCACCCTCCCGCAATGCCCGCTGACCCTCCTCATACGCCGCCGAGGCGTCCGTGAGGGCCTGAGCCAGTTCCTGCTGAGGAGTGGTGTCGATACCCTTGCCGCCCCCGCCTCCGCCACCTCCGGTGGCGGACCCGGTGAAGACCTTCGCCAGGGCGCGCTCGAGGGTGTCCTCCATGACGACCTCGTTGCCGTAGGCGGCCAGCACCTTCTGCAGCAGCGGGAAGCCCTGCTCCCCCGCCGCCTGGACGTAGACCGGCTCCACGTAGAGCATGCCGTCGGCGACCGGCAACGACAGCAGGTTGCCCAGCACCACGGACGAGCCGCCCCGGCGCAGCAGGTTCAACTGCGAACTCACCGTCGGGTCGGACTCGAAGTTGTTCTGGACCTGGGTCGGCCCAGGAATCGTGGTGTTGCGCGGCAACTGCAACACCCGGATGGTTCCGTAGTCGGGCCCCGGCGCGGAGTTCGCCGCCATGAACGACGCGAGCGTCTGGCGGCGACTCGGCGAGAACGCCGTGGTCAGCGAGAACGACGGCTCCGACGTCCCGGGCATCTGCAGCGTCAGGTAGTACGGCGGCTGGAAGACCTGGACGTCGGCGATCGTGGGATCGTTCGGCACCACCCAGAAGTCCTGGCCCGAGTAGAACGCCTGGGCATCGGTCACGTGGTACCGACTCAGCACCGTCCGCTGCACCTTGAAGATGTCCTCGGGGTACCGGACATGCTGCAACACCTGCTCGGGCATCTCCCCCCGCGGCTGCACCGTGCCCGGGAACACCCGCTCCCACGCCAGCGCGACGGGATCGGTGTCGTCCCACAGATAGAGGTTCACCGTCCCGTCGTAGGCGTCCACCGTCGCCTTGACGGAGTTGCGGATATAGGTGATCTGGTCCCGCGACTGGGGCGACACCGACCGGGACGTCGCTGTCACCGAGTCGTTCGTCGCCTCATTCAGCAGCGTTCGCGCGGAGTTGGGGAAGTTGTTGCTGGTCGTGTAGCCGTCGACGATCCACTTGATCCGGCCGTCGACCACGATCGGGTAGGGATCGCCATCCAGCGTGAGCCACGGCGCGACCTTGGCCACACGGTCGCGGGGATCCCGGTCGTACAGGATCCGGGACTCGGGATTCACCAGGTCCGACAGCAGGATGTTGGAGTCCTGGAACTTCGTGGCGAACACCAACCGGTCGAAGAACGACCCGATCGACACCCCGCCGGTGCCCGTGTAGGTGTTGTTGCGCTGCCCCGTCGGGCTGGCGTCGTCGGGGAAGTCGAGCTCGCGGGGCGGATCCCCCTCCGGTGCTCCGACGATCGAGTAGTCCGGGGACGACTGACCG
>CAIWTL010000259.1 GCA_903915555.1 uncultured Micrococcales bacterium
GAAGGAACTGAAGCTGCGCAAGCTGCAGGTCACAGCGTCCAACGTGCCGGGGCCTCAGACGACGACGGGGGGCGCCACCATCAACTGTGCGGTGACGGCGGGCGCAGACACCAACGTGGGCTTCACTGCGGAGGCCACGGTCCTCGACAAGGACGTGCAGGTCACCGGTGTCTACGACGGATCCGTCAACGGCGGCAAGGGAGGCTACTGCCTGGTTGGCTCGATGCCCTCCGACATCGATGTCGGCAAGGGCGTCACGGTCGGGAAGGTCTACGTCGCCTACTCCAGTTTCGACACCCGGATCCAGGTGACCGACCCGATCAGCCAGGTCAGCACGACCAAGCCGCTCCCGGCGGGAACGGTGAAGCTCGGCGGTCGGCTGAAGTTGCCCGCCGCCATCACCGGCGAGATGCCCGCCGAGTCGGCCGGCGCCTTCGGGCAGGAGGTCGCCCTGGACGCGAGTCTGGCGATCGGGACAGGGGACAAGGTCGGCTTCACCGGAACGGCCTCCTACTCGGTTCGCCCCGCCGTGAATCTCGTCAGCACCGACACGACCCGGTTGTCGCTCACGACCGCCACGCTGTCGATCAGCACGACCTCGGGGCTCTCGCTGGCGATCGGAGCCAGGGGCGAATTGAGCATCGCCGACAAGGCCACCCCGCTCGCCGCCGAACTGGCCATCGCTCTCGACAAGGGCGTTTCGATCCAGTTCGCGGGCTGGGTGGATCCGCGGGGGACGGATGCGTCCGGTCGACCGCTGCCGACCTATGTGGACAAGAACGGGAAGAGTCAGCCATACGTCGCGGACGCCTTCGGGCAGGCCGGTCTCGACATCCGTCAGTTGCGTATCGGGTTCGGCCTGTCGGCCACCGATTTCTCGGTCTCGCTGGGCGCGGACGTCACGTTACCCGAGGAGTGGACGAGTCAGGTCCGCATCTCGCAGGCGACCCCCATCGAACTGGCCATGCAGTTCTCCTCGACCGCCGCGCCCTGCCTGGCCTTCTCCATCGGTGAGAGTGACCCGGCGAAGCGGAAGGTGGCGCTGGACATTGCCGGTCAGGGAGTCCTGACGGCTCGATACGCGAAACTGGTCTATGCGCCCCAGGGGTGCACGTACCGTGATCAGGACAACGTCGAGCGGAAGTTGGCCGCCGGCTACGAACTCGCCTTCGACGGCGAGATCGCCGGGACGCCGGTCAAGTTGCAGGCGAAACTGGGCATGCCGACCGCACAGGACCGGAATCTGACGGTCAAGGCGGACCTGTTCGTCGGGGACTTCAGCCTGGGGGGGATGGCGAAGGTCCAGCAGACCACCGCCAACATCGACATCGACACACGCGCCTCGCGCTACATCTTCGGCTTCAAGGGGGGCATCCAGATCGGCGAGAGCGATCGGAACCGGGTTGACGTCGACCTTCGGTTCGCCAAGGTCGGGTCGAATGTCCGGGTGTTCGCCGAGGCGCAGGCGTCGCTGGAGTTCAGCGGCTTCACGCTGGCCTGCCTGAACGACGGCCCCAACAAGGGGATCAAGATCGACCTGCAGAGCAGCAACGGCGTGATCGACAGGTTCGAGATCGCCCTGAATTGCAAGCTGCGGGTGCTGGGCGCCGAGTTCGGGCTCGCGGGCAACGTCAGTTACTCCGACGGCCAGGTGAAGAAGCTGTGGCTGCAGGCGAGGGTGAGTTTCGACCTCGTCGTCGCGCGGGTGGAGGACGCCACCCTCGAGGTGCAGTACGAGCGGCAGCAGGGTCAGAAGTTCTTCCTTCAGATCAGGACCTGGGGGAAGTACTGGGTGCCGCTGCTCGGACAGAAGAGCTTCGACCTCACTATCGTCAAGGTCGGTGACTCGTCGTCGAAGGCCATCGAGTATCAGCCGGCGCCACCGGTGTCCACCGTCGGCAACCCGCCGTACCGCTGGATCGCGGGCCAGGCGGGCTGCCTCGAGCCGGGCAACTACCGCAGTGACGGCTCCGTGCGCGGCGCGCTCCGGTGTGCTGATCTGTCGTACACCAAGTCGGGCTCCCGCATCACCTCGAACGCCTGGGTCACGAACTGCCGAGGTGGGGAATGGGTCAAGCCGAGGAACTCGTCGGGCCGCTGGCGGTACACCAAGCCGTGCCCGGCGCCGCAGATTCGGGACCATGTCGTGTGGAAGCCCACGTCAACCGATCCGAACCGCCCCGCCCTCGTCGAGCGACGGACAGTCCTGCGTGACCCCGTTCAACTCGACGTCACCTGGTTGCGCACCTATGCGCCGAAGTCGGGGGTCCTGAGGCTCCAGGACAGCAACCTCTGCCTCACCGCGGCGGGCACGTCCGATGGGTCGGCGCTGGAACTGCAGGAGTGCTCCCCGGAGCGTGCCGAACAGCGAGTGGGAGCCATCTCGAGCCAGGGCGTCGTGGGTGATGCCGTCACCATCGCCGGCGGGTGCCTCGACATCCCGAACGAGGGCCCTGCCGACATCGGCGCCATCCGATACTCCTGCAACGGCAGCATGGCGCAGCGCTTCACATTCACCCCCCCGAAGTCCCGCCTCAACTGGGCCGGTGGGGACGGCTGCCTGGCACCGCGCGGGGGGTCCCTCACTGCCGGCACACCGGTCGCCCTCGCGAGCTGCGTCGGACCCGCCACCGCATGGCAGTTCGTGGCGACCGGCAACCCCTACGGGACTGCCGACATGCGGACCTACCACGAGCGGATGCCGGACACCGACAACCGGATCATCGGTCCCGACCGGTGGCTACCGTGCACCCGAGGGCTTGACCCCGCGGTCACCACCCGTGATCCGATCCAGCCGGTCGAGCAGTGCGGATACAAGTACGGCCAGGAGAACCTGCCGACGTCGAAGATCCCTGATCAGGAGAAGTCGGCCATGTTGTCGCGCTACCTGATCCGGACGTCGGAGCAGGGCCGACGGCAACTGTCGGCCACGAGCGGCCGCACCCGGACCGGCACGAAGTTGCAGCTCGATCCGGATCGTGCCAACTCGACCCTGCGGGAGGATCCTGCCCTCCTGCTGCCGGGTGACACCTTCCAGAGCGGCAGCGGGACCGGAATCGTGGACATGGCCACCAACGGCAATCTGCACGCCAAGCGATCCAACGGGGAGTGGAGATGGGCGTCGGTCGGTAACGAACGCGATCCGAAAGTCGTCGCGGCGATGCTCGATGACGACTGCCGGTTGAAACTGGTCGACGACACCGGTCTTACCCGACTGGAGAGCCGCAACTTCCGACGGTTCGGGGGATCCTGTGTCTGGGAGACGCTGCCGGGTGATGAGGCGGTGTTCCAGATCTGGTCCGGCAACCTTCCCGGTGGCGGAAACGGTGACCGGGCGCTCCTCACGTGTGGCCGTGGGGATCAGTGGGCGCTGCAAGGTGGAAGCGGCGAGTGGACCACGCCGGCGCATTGGGCCCGGCGCTGCACGGTCGACAGCGATGCGGACATGGAGGGTGATCCCATGCGCCACCCGGACTGGTTCCTGGACAACCCGCGATGAGGGGCGACAGCGTGGTCGGGCCGCGTCGATCCCTCCTGCGGTCGTGGACTGCAACGACCGCAGTGGTGATCGCGTGGGCACTGCTGCCGCTCCCCGGGGCGGCCGCTGTCCCGACGCCCACCCCCGCAACCGGTCGGACGCCGGCCCCGTCGGCTGCCGAACCGACGGCAGCGGCGCAGCCCGATCGGGCGTCCCGGAAGAAGCGCCCGGGGAGATGCCCCCTGGCGGACCTCGGGAAGCGCAAGATGTCCGCCGCCGCTGACGCCAGTGAGCCCGACGACGGTGTCCCCGGCCCCGGTGCACGGTGGGTGGCCGGTGAGGTGCTGCTCCGCTTCTCCCGAGAGGTGACGCCGGCTGTCCGTACCTGTGTCCAGCAGCATCTGGAGGCACAGACGCTCGCGGCCGATCTGGCGATGGATCGTGTGTACCTGTTCAAGGTGAAGCCCGGGATCGGAGTGGAGCAGGCGGTCTCCGCGCTGCGGGAGGCACCCGATGTCGTCTCCTGGGTGATCCCGAACATCCTGCTCGAGGAGCAACAGGTGTTCGCCAAGAAGGATCTGTCCGCCATCACGGATCCTCTGATACCACGCTTCGACTGGACGACCACTGCCGACGCCGTGAAGCTCCAGAGCCAGTGGCATCTCAAGTCCGGCGTCACCTGCGCCCAGATCCCCGATCCCGATCCGATGAATCCCGCCCGGACCGATTGCCGCTACCGGGGAATCGGTGCCATCGAGGCGTGGAAGAACCAGGGATGGGTGGGTGATCCCCGGTTCCGGCTCGGTGTCATCGACACCGGCCTTGAGGGTGGCACCAAGACCGACGGCCTCGACTTCCACGGCGAACGCAAGCGATGGTTCGGGCTGCTCGAGCCCGAACCCCTGTCGAACTTCTCCGGAGTGTCCGCCACAGTTGTGCGCGGGAACACCAAGCAGCCCGAGTTGACCATGAGTGAGGCATGGCCGGGTGGGTCGGAGAAGGACGGGAAACCGGTTCCCGACGACCATGGCACGGCGGTCGCCTCGCTGGCTGCGGGATTCGGCGGCAACGGGGTGCGGGGCAGTGGCGTCATGCAGCGGGCGGGAATCGTCTCGGTGCGTGCCGATAGCCGCAGCATGGCCGCGTTCGTGCTCGCGATGGACTGGATCGCAAGCCCCGCGGACCGCGAGTGGCGGGGTGCGCGCAAGGAGGACGGCTCGCCCAACTACGCCACCAGCGGCGGGGGAGCCCGTGTCGTCAACATGAGCTGGGGGATGGGCGGGTTCGATCCGAAGACCGACCCGACCACCAACGCCATTCGGCTCGGAGATGTGGAGAAGGTCATGAGCGACGCCATGACCGACCACCCAGATACCCTGTGGATCTGGGCGGCGAGCAACGACGCCTTCGACAACGACACGCGGGTCGGCCTCCCCGCCAGCCAACAGGAATGGCCCATCGGTTCGACCTACGTGCCCGGCGAGGGGCGCTGGAAGTTCATCCCGAACCAGAAGGGAGCGTCGCTGCAGAGGTGGAAGAAGCGATTCCCCACACTCTCTTCCCAGGCGACCGACATCCCCTGCGTCATCGACTCGATGAAGGTCGACAAGCTCCCCTTCACCGAGTACGGACCCTTCGGGGGGACCCGCGGAAACCTGATCTGCGTCGCGGCCTCGGACGTGACGGGGCAGCTCGCCGACTTCTCGAATTTCGGTCGGCGGACCGTCGAGTTCGCGGCACCAGGCGCGGACCTGCTGGTTCCGCAGACCGGCGACCAACGTGCGCAGCCCTATAAGACCGCAAGCGGAACGTCGTTCGCCGCGCCTCTCGTCACCGGAGTGGCCGGACTCGTGATGTCGAAGTACCCGCAGTTGGACGTGAGGTCGGTCAAATGTGTCCTCATGCAGGCGGCCGCGCGAGCGCCACTGCCCGACCAGGATCTGACCAAGCCGTCCCACCCCGCGTTCCTGCAGGACGGCGACAAACTCGTCGAGGGAACCACCATGCCGGTGACCGATGTCACGCAGATCGATCCTCTTGAAGCGCGCGCCAAGCCGGACGCCCTCCTGCGGGTGATGGGGATCCCCAACGCCGAGTTCGCCATGCGGATCGCTGCCCGGACTGTGCAGGAGATGGCGTTGGGTGTCCGGATCAACGGGCGGCAGTCATGTGCGCCACCGAACGCCGCCAGTTCCACCCTGACATATGAAGACGATCAGGTCGTCCTGTCGTGGGCGGCGGAGCGCGGCGAGGTCGTCGGGGTCGAGGTGCATCCCAGTTGGGGGAAGTACGCCCAGTACTGGGTGCGAGTGCCCAACGCCGTGGATCCGGGCGGTCGTACCGGGACGTTGCGGTTCCCGCGCGGGAACCGACCCAGCGCACTGAAGCCGTGGCCCCGCCTCGCACTGGATGTCCGCCTGACCTTCGCCGACCGTCATCGCCACACGATCAAGGCATTGCCCCGAGCCAACCCCGCAGCCTCCCGCGACTTCTGGGATCCGAAACCCGAGCAGTGAGTCGGGGGACCGAAGCACCGCCACGGAGTCGCCGGCCCGGGACACCGCCGGCAGCGCGGTGATGGACTCCTCGGGTCCGACGGGGGTGTTCTGAAAGAAGTCGTCCGGGTCGGGGACGTGTTCGGGATGCCAGCCGATGCTGTCGGCGGCCTTGCGGAAGTTGTCGCTGCACCTGGGGTGGTAGCCGTCCTGCCAGCCGAGCGCGCGGTACATCTCGGCGCTGCACGGGGCCGCGAGCATGTCATGCCGCTGGCAGGCGCAGGCTCGGCGTCTCCGCGAGAGCGGTTGCCGGCTGGCGCCGGTGAAGCATCGGTGGAGCATCAGCCGGACCGTTTCGGCTGCGGTGGGGAGCATCCGGCCAGCCTTGGTGGGTAGGCCACGTGCATGAACCGAATCCTCGCTTCCGTATCCGCCCTGCTCTCAACCCTCATCACCGCAGCGCTTCTGGTCGCCACCCCCGCCGGGGCTTCCCCCGCCGGTGCGGGAACCCTGGATCCGTCCTTCGGTGAGCGGGGGGTTGCGCTGGATCGCTTCCCTGACGATCAGGACCTGTCGCTGGGTTCGGATCAACTCCTCCAGTCAGATGGGCGAACGGTCCTCCTCGGTGACGCTCGGCACGGGTTCGGTCTCAAGTCGGGCTTGGTCCGATACCTGCCCGATGGTTCGCTGGATCAGTCATTCGGTCACGAGGGCATGGCCGTCACTGCATTCGGCAAACGTGTCTCGATCGAGGGAGCAGGAGTGGAACGGTCCGCCGACGGCGGCTACCTGGTGGCTGCGACCAGAAATACCGGTACCACCGAGGAGCCGGCCTACACGGTGGTGACCTATCGCTACTCGCCGACCGGCAAGTTGGACACCACGTACGGCGCCAAGGGGCTGGCGGTCCTGGATCTGGGGACCCCCGCCATCGCCCGATCGACGACCACCGACAAGGACGGCGCACTCCTGATCGCGGTATCCATGGCGGCAGGGCAGGGGGAGACCGGTGGCATCGTCCGGGTGGCGCCGAACGGCTCTCTGGACCGGCTGTACGGTGACCACGGCATTGCCCCGATGCCTGGGAGCGACGCGACCCGTATCTCGCAGGTGGCGGTCGACAGTGCAGGACGTGCCCTTCTGGCCGGTACGACGTTCCGGGCCGAGCCGGGTACCGAAGCCACCCGACAGGTGGTGGCGCGGTTCCAGGCCGACGGACAGGTCGACCGGAGCTTCGGCACCGATGGGCGCGCCATGACGGAGGTCGCCGACATCAACGCGGGAGCAGCATTGGTCATCGACTGTGCCGACCGGCCAGTGGTCGCCGGATATGCCATAGCGGACGAGACAGCCAAGGCGGACTTCTCGCTCGTGCGCTACACGGAGAACGGCGAGCGGGATCGCGACTTCGGTGACGCTGGCATCAGCACCTTCCCGGTGAGCCAGGACGACGACACCCCTGCTGCTCTCGTGACCGATGATCAGGGCCGGATCCTGGTTGCCGGCACCCGCTGGACCGAGACCCCCGAGTCGCAGCTTCAGCGCCCTGCAACCGCCGACGGCCTGACCGCCTCGGGCAGTCGCCCGCAGGCCCAGGAGCGGTCCGGTTTCGAGTTGGCCCGAGTGTCCCCGTCAGGTGAACTGGACCAGAGCTTCGGACAGGGCGGGAGCACCGTGAGTCCCCTGCAGGCCGGTGCGGCCGCCTTCAGCATCGCGACCAGCCCCCGCCACGGCATCCAGATCGTCGGATTCAGCTTCACCCAGGACTTCGTCTACTCGTTGACCACGGCGCGCTACTTGTCGTGAGGCGCTGATCATCGAGGTTGCAGACCGCAGATGAGGCTCACCTCGCGCTACACGCTCTGAGGAGGGGCGGCTCCGCTCCTCCTCAGTTCGGCAATGGTTTCCAGCGGTAGTTGGGTGTGTCGGGGTTGATCCGCACCTCCACGCTGCGGGTGACCTGTGACCCGTCGGCCATGGTGAAGCGCAGGTCCAGCGTCCTGGACCGCCAGGGCAACGGGTAGGAGCCGCGAGCGAATGGCATGGTGCCGCTGTACTTGCCGGGCCTGATTCGGCCCAGGTCGAAGTGCCAGTTACCTCGACCGACACCCCAGCTCGGGCGCACATGCAGCCTGTCCACGGGGACGGAACCGTCCACCCGCCAGTCGATCAGGACCTGCCCCCTCTCGTAGGTCACGCTCGTGGTGATCGCGTGGGGAGGAAGGCATGAGGAGTCGCCGTCCAGACGGGTGTTGGTGGCCATCTCCTGGACCGTGCGCCGCGCGAGCCGCAGTGCGGTCTCGGCGTTGGGGATCCCCATGACGCGGAGTAGTTGGTCTGCGGGGAGTCGGTCGCGACCGGGTACGATCTGAGCCGCCATATAGACCGGGACGACCTTCATCGTGTCGCCCGGCTGCAGGAACGCCGGGTGCTCAGGGGTGTTGAGGTTCTGAGGTGGCAGCGGGGACTGTTCCGCGGCGCGCATGAGGATGCACTTCACGGCTCGCGTGTCCAGGGTTGGCTGCTTCGACATCACCAATCCCGCGACTCCTGCTACCAGTGGAGCGGCGAACGAAGTGCCCTGCGCGATACCGAACGTCCCACGAGGTGATGCCGTGAGGAGAGAATCCCCGGGGGCGGCGAACTCCACGGTGTGTCGCCCGTAGTTGGAGAAGTTGGCCAACTGCCCCGTGGGGTCGCTTGCGGCCACACAGATCAGATTGCCGCGCTCCCCGCCGAAGGCGCCACGCTCCGTGAAGGGGCGCCCGTCGACCTTGATTGAGCGCAAGCCGCACGGGGCCACGGTGGCCATCGCCTCCGCCTGACGTGTCTTCTCCTCGAAATCTATCTCGTCGAACAGGTCCGGCTGGACCCGGTAGCGACCCCCGCCCTTGAGCAGTGACTTGTACGGGGTGCGCCGATCGGTGGCGGTGTCGAGGTTGAAGGCACTGTTGCTGGCGGCGAAGACCCACAACACATCAGGAAAACTGGCCAGGACATCGTGGTACGCCTTCAGTGAATCGCGGAACTGCATGCTCCGGTAGGAACTGCGGCTGATATTCACCACCCGGGCCTGACCGCGGGTGGCGACCCACTCCATGGCCTTGAGCGTGTTGCTCATCCCCAGGTCGGCAGCCACTGGCACCAGGGCGGCGCGTTGCATGACCCCACTACCACCACGTCCATTGCCCCCGAATCCCGCAATGAGATGGCCCACCTGCGTGCCATGGTCATCCAGGCTGTCGGGGTCCGCGGGGCCTGGCCAGTCGTTCAGTTCCGTGAGCGTGTCCCTGACGATTCCCGCTTCCACCCGGGCCGCCAAGCCCGAGAAGTTGGTCTGGTTGCCTGCGCCGGTGAAATCCATCTTGGCGGCTGGCAGGCCGACCATGCCTGTGTCGATGACCCCGATTCGGAACCGAGGATCACCCAGGTGACCCAAGTGGCGCCAGGCGTCGATGACCCCGAGACCCCGGTGCTGGCATTTGACCGATGACGAGAATGACCCGGAACACGTTCTCCTGGACTGCAACTGCCACTGCTTGTTCGTTCCCTCCATCGGGCGTGCAGGGTCCCAGCTGAAACCTGGGAAGAGGGGGTCGTCGTCGTAGGCATCGGACTCTTCGACCAGATTGGGAACCGCCCAGGAGACATGCAGTCCCTGGGCTCCCATCGCCCGAACCGCCGAGCTCACCGACTCGCCGGGGCCGAGTTGGATCAGTTGGATTCGCGACAAGGCCACATCCCGGTCCACGACGACCCCGTCGAGGTGACGGGTCATGCATTGCCGAACGTCCGAGGGAACCCCCTCGTGGTAACGAACCAGGAGTTGTCCGGGGCGCCACAACTGACCGGGACCAGCCTCGCCGTCATCGAGTTCGCCACTGCCACGAACCCACTCAGAAGAATTGGACGCGCTGGAGTTGAAGCGCCGCAGACCCCGACGTGCGTCCGGGAACGGACAGGCGCGCCGTTTCCCGGCGATGGCCTTCGGGGACGGCTTGCGAGTGTGCGTCTGCTTCGCCGCCGTTGCGCCGGCTCCTGCTGGGGTATCACTTGTTGCAGCCGCCACGGTGGCAGGCGCCTCTGCTGAGGAGGAGTAGACCGGGGCCGTGAGCGAGGCGACCAATGCAACCGCGGCCAAGCCGGCAGTCAATCGGTGGATCACTGTTGCCTCTCCATCTCGTCCGTGGTCCGACGGTAGGCCGCGCTGCGGCCCGTATCCACTCGAGGAGGACCGCTCAACGGCGGGTCAGCCCGGCGGCTTCGGCCAGCGGGCGGCGGTGGCGGCGGGGTTGATCTCCACCTCGATGGTCCGGGTCGCTTGGGAACCGTCGGCCAGGAAGAAGCGGACGTCCAGCGTCCTGCTCTTCCAGAAGAGACCGGCTAGCGGTGAGCCGCGGGCGAACCGCAGGGTGCCGCTGTACTTCCCCGGCCTCATACCTCCGGATTCGAAGTGCCAGATCCCCTTCCCCTCACCCCAGTCGGGCCGCACGTAGAGCCGATCGACATTCACCGGACCCTTGACCTGCCAGTCGATCAACACCTTCCCGTTCTGATACGCCACACGGGTGTCGATGACCGGGCCGGGGGGTGGCGCACACGAGTCGGCGCTCAGGGCAACCCCGCTCTTCATCTCCAAGACGGTGCGATCGGCGATCTGCAGAGCGAAATCCGCATTGGGGATACCCATGACGCGCATCAGTTCGTCCGGTCCCAGCCGGTGGTGAACCCCTTCATCCCGGTCGGCTTCGCTCAGGACCGGCATCGCCTTCACCACGTCGTCGTGCTGCAACATGGCGGGATGTTTCGGGTTGGTCACCGACTGATCAGGAAGGGGGGCGCGACTGGCGGCCAGCATCAGCACACACTTGACCGAGCGGGTGTCAAGGACCGGGTACTTGGCCATGACCAATCCCGCGACGCCGGCGACCAATGGAGCAGAGAACGAGGTGCCATCCACCAGCGAATACTTCCCAGCGTCTGCCCCTGACCGGGGGACCACGATCCGCTCCCCGGGTGCGGCGAACTCCACGGTGTGCCGGCCGTAGCTGGAGAAGTCGGCGAGTTGGCCGCTGATGTCCGTGGCCGCCACGCAGATCATATTCCCGCGCTCACCCCCGAACGGCCCGTACTCGGTGAAGGGGTGACCATCCGGGCGCGCGATGGTGCGCAGCGAGCACGGTGACACGGTGCTGACCGATGTCTTCCGTGGGAACTGGGCGTTCCATTGGGCGGGCGTGAAGAGGGCGGGAATCAGGCCGGGCTCGTCGACCCGATACCGACCGCCATTGAAGACCGTGGTGAGCGGCAGGGCTGCATCCGAGCCGTCCCTCTTGAACGTGCCAGGAATATCGAGATTGAAGGCCGTGTTGTTGGCGGAGAACACCCACAACACATCCTGGTGCTTCGCCATCACATCCTGAAACTGTCTGTTGATGTCCTGCTGTGCGAAGAACAAGGCCTTCTCCGTCAGAGGGGTGGGAAGTTGGAGCCCGCCGGCCGATATGCTCAGGTTCACGACCCGGGCTTGGCCGGTCATGGCGATCCATTCCATGCCGCGGAGGGTGGCTGCCAGGTTGTCGGCTTTGACGGGGACGATCGCGGCGCGCTGCATGACACCGCTGCCCCCTCTGCCGTTGTTCCCGAAGCCTGCAGCCAGCCAGGCTGCTTGTGTCCCATGGACCGCCGTGTCCCCGATGGTCTTGGGTCCTGGCCACTTGTCGGTGCTTTGGACGTCAAGCGTTCCGTCGGCCTTCTCTGCGATGGTCGCCGACAGTCCCGCGAAGTTGGTCTTCTTCGACCAGAATCGGGGCTCGGCAACAAAATCGCTCTGCGACTCCCATGAGCCGCCCTCGACGCCGGGGTCGATGACTCCGAGCCGGAACTGCGGGTTACCGGTGAACCCGGTGCGGCGCCAGGCATCGATCGCACCGATGCCCACGTAGCGCCACCTGCCGCCCTGCCGCACCGCCCCGCTCTGCAGATACCACTGCTTGTTGAACTTTGTGGCATCCAGGGTCTTGTTCCAATCGAAGGCCGGATACAGGGGGTCGTCGGTGACCCCCTTGTCCGCTTCGGTCTCCGTGACGAAGTTCGGGGTGACCCAGGAGACGTAGTCGGGCTGGGATCGCAGTTTCCGCACCGCCGTCATCACGGGAACCCCCGAGCGAACCCGCAGCAACACCACCCGACTGAGGAACGGGTCGTCGTCCAACACCCGCGTGGACACGTACTTGCCCATGCAGCGTCGGACGTCGGGGGGAACACCCCGCGAGAAGCGCACGAGGACCTGGCCGGGCTCCCAGATGCGGCCGGGTCCCGGCAACCCGTCATCGAGCCGCTCGGCGCGACCCCCACGATCGGTCGCCGAGGCCACCATCTGCCGTGAGCGAGCCCGATCGGGGAACGGGCAGACCCGCAGGTCCGGCGCCGACCTGGTAGTTGAGTCCAGGGACGTGGTGTAGGAGTTGATCGGGTTCGGCGTGGTGCCGCAGACGGAGGCGGTCACCGCGTGACCCTCGGAGAACCATAGCCAAATGGATCTTCGAGAGGAACAACACGA
>CAIWTL010000260.1 GCA_903915555.1 uncultured Micrococcales bacterium
CGGGGAGCAGCGCCGTCTGCTGTTCAGCATCACGATTCCGGCGATGGCGGGCCTCGGGCTCGCCACCGTGGCCGAGCTGATCCTGGAGTTCGTCTCGATCCCCGAACTGATCTCCCACACCGTCACGCTCCCGGTGTCGGTGAACGTGGTGCCGCAGGACGTCGCCCAGGGCCGCGTCCCGGACCCCGAGGTGCGCCGCCAGGCCATGCTGCTGGAGGTCCAGTCGGCCAAGCGCCAGAGCGAGCGCGCGATGCGCAGCGGTGACGTCGAGTCGGCCCGGGTCTCCCTGTCGGCGGCCCGTGATGCGCTGTCGACGCTGGGACCCCGGGCGGGCGCCGAGGTCGCCGACGAGCTGGCGGACATCGCCCGCACCCTCGACATGCTCGACGACGAACTGCCGTCGGCGATCAGGTTGACCAGTGCCGGACGGACGAAGCGTTCCCGCGGCTACTCGGGGCGCCTGCAGGGCGGCGAGGTGCTCCCGACGGAGAACGTCCCCGATGAGGATGAGGAGTCATCATGAGTCAGGACCGTGACGGCGTACAGACGGTGCTGCTCAGCGTCATCGCCTACAGCGCCCTCGAGGCGTTGGAGACCCAGCGGCGGCAGGAACGCCTCATCCGCCGCGCCTACGATCTCGGCGTCATGGCCGACAAGTATCCGATGGCGGGACGCGTCGTGCTCGAGCAGTGGCTCGACCGCTATTACCTGTGGCTGTACGGACCTCCCAAGCACACGATGCAGACCGTGACCGGCCGACTCGTCTATCCCGCGGTGATCACCGTGGTGACGGGAGTCGTCATGGTCTTCATCGGGATGCAGGATGTGGCCTACTTCCTCAGTGACGCCATGATCGACACCACGCTCGGCGTCACTCTTCTGGTGGGTCTGGCCGCCCTGATCGTCTGCAACCTCCTCGGTTGGCGGGCGTCGCGGGAGCGCAATCGCAACTGGCCGGCCAAGCCCCGTGAGACACCCGAGATCTCCTGATCCATGCGCGGGGACCCCGATCCACCCGCGTGCCTTACCGGGATCTGTCGGACCCCCGCGCGACAGTGTCATCAGCGCCCCGCCGGCATCATCTGCCGGCGACCAACGGAGGAGAGGATCGGTCGTGAGGTTCATCCATACATCGGACTGGCATCTGGGTCGGCGACTCCACTCCGAGGACCTCTCCGGCGCCCACCGGCAGTTCCTCCGGTGGCTGATCGAGTACGCGGTCGAGGCCAGGGTGGATGCGGTGCTCGTGGCCGGTGACGTCTACGACCGCGCCCAACCTCCAGCGGACGCGGTCAAGCTCCTCGACGACACGGTCGCCGAGTTCGCCGAGGCCGGGATTCCCCTGATCATGACGTCAGGAAACCACGACAGTGCCGTGCGACTGAGGTACGGCGGGCGTCTGTTCGCCGCGTCTGGTATCCACGTTCGCGCGGAGTTCGACTCCATCACCGAGCCCGTCGTGTTGAGCGACGACCATGGTCCCGTCGGGTTCTACGGCATCCCGTATCTGGTCCCCGATGACGTCATGGATCGGTTGGGGGCGGAGCGTTCCCATGAGTCCGTGCTGTCCGCCGTGTCGAAGACGATCATCGACGATGCCGCCGAGCGGGGTCTGGCCCGCACGGTCGTGCTGGCCCACGCCTTCATCACCGGAGGGACGGCCTCGGAGTCGGAGCGCGAGATCCGCGTCGGCGGGATCGGCGACACGCCCGCCTCGGTCTTCGACGGCTTCTCCTACGTCGCCCTCGGCCACCTGCACGGCCCGCAGACCGTCGAGCTGCGCGACTCCGCGACCACCCTCGGCTACAGCGGCTCCCCGATCGCCTTCTCGTTCTCCGAACGCGATCACACCAAGTCCGTGTCGCTGGTCGAGCTCGATGCCACGGGAGGTGTCGCGGTGGAGCGGATCGCGGTGCCGACGGCCCGTCGGCTGATCCAGGTGATCGGCGAACTCACCGATCTCATCGGGCGGGCGGACGGTGACCTGGCCCACCTGGCCGATGCCTGGGTGAAGGTCGTGCTGAGCGACTCCGATCGCCCCGAGTCGCCGATGGAGCGCCTGCGGGCGGTCTGGCCGCACACGCTCGTGCTGGACTTCGCTCCCGATGCCGTTCAGATGTCCACCGAACAGGACCTCGCACGACTCAAGGGCGTCACCGATCCCGCGCAGATCACGCAGCAGTTCTACGAGTACGTCACTGGCGAGACGGCGGACGAGGCGCACGAGCGCGTGATCCATGACGCCGTGCAGGCCGTGGCCCACGAGGAGTTGTCCGCCTGATGCGCCTGCATCGACTCACCCTGACGGCGATCGGGCCGTTCGCCGACACCCAGACCGTGGACTTCGACCGCCTCTGCGAGAGTGGCCTCTTCCTCCTGGAGGGTCCGACCGGCGCCGGCAAGAGCACCGTTCTGGATGCCCTCACGTTCGCTCTCTACGGGGGGCTGGCGGGGGAGGAGGCCGATGCCGCCCGTCTCCACTCCCACTTCGCCGATGCCGACACCACGCCCGAGGTGACACTCGTCTTCTCGCTGGCCGGGCGGAAGTTCCGGATCCGGCGCACCCCGGCGCATCTGCGTCCCAAGAAGCGGGGTGACGGCTTCACGCAGGAGCGGTCATCGGCCATGCTCCAGCGCGAGATCGCGGGAAGATATGAACTGGTCAGCGACCGGCAGGACGAGATCGGCCACCTGATC
>CAIWTL010000261.1 GCA_903915555.1 uncultured Micrococcales bacterium
CAGATGATGTCCCTTCCGGTCGACGACCGCGCCGTCACCCTCGAACTGTGGAACTGGACGTTCGCCGGCTCGTTCGACGCGCAGTTCCAGTTGCGTCTCGACCCACTGTCGATCTCGTTCGTCATGTTGATCACCGGAGTCGGCTCCTTGATCCACATCTACTCGATCGGGTACATGGCGGAGGATCCGAAGCGCAGGTTGTTCTTCGCCTACCTGAACCTCTTCCTGGCGGCCATGCTCCTGCTCGTCATGGCCGACAACTACCTGTTGCTGTACCTCGGATGGGAGGGGGTCGGACTGGCCTCGTTCCTGCTGGTCGGCTTCTGGCAGTACAAGGACTCCGCCGCCGTCGCGGCCAAGAAGGCTTTCGTGATGAACCGCGTCGGGGACGTCGGGCTGAGCCTCGCCGTGATGCTCATGTTCGTCACGTTCGGCACGGTGTCCTTCCAGGAGGTCTTCGCGGCCGCCCCGGAGGCCAGCGAGACCGCCCTGACACTCATCGGCCTGGCTCTGCTGCTCGCCGCTGTCGGTAAGAGCGCCCAGTTCCCGCTGCAGGCATGGCTGCTCGACGCGATGGAGGGCCCGACCCCGGTCTCCGCGCTCATCCACGCCGCCACCATGGTCACCGCGGGCGTGTATCTGGTGGTCCGCAGCAACGCGATCTTCGAACTGTCCACGGTCGCCATCACGGTGGTCCTGGCCGTCGGCGTCATCACGATGATCATGGGCGCCTGGATCGCGTGTGCGCAGGACGAGATCAAGAAGTCGCTCGCCGGGTCGACCATGAGCCAGATCGGCTACATGTTCCTCGGCGCGGGTCTCGGCCCTGCGGGTTACGTGTTCGCGATCTTCCACCTGCTCATGCACGGCATGTTCAAGGCGGATCTGTTCCTCAGTGCCGGATCGGTCATGCACGGCAACGACGACGAGAAGAACATGCGCCTCTACGGCGGTCTGCGCATCGCGATGAAGGTCACCATGGTGGCGTTCTTCTGCGGCTTCCTGGGTATCTCCGGTCTCCCACCGTTCGACTCGTGGTTCTCGAAGGACGGCATCATCGACGCCGCCCTCGGGGTCAACCTCTTCGCGGGACTGTGCGCCCTCGGCGCCGCGGGTCTCACCGCGTTCTACATGACCCGCATGCTGGCGATGACGTTCTTCGGCAGCCCGCGGTGGGCCGAGGAGACCCACCCGCACGAGTCGCCCCCGGTCATGACCGTCCCCATGTTGATCCTCTCCGTCGGGGCCCTCTTCGGCGGTCTGTTCTTCGTCTACGTCGCCCCCATCGGCGAATGGCTGGCTCCCATCACGGGCTTCGAGGAATCCCACCCACCGATCCCGGAGGTCCCGCTGAAGCTGACCAGCCTGGCCATCGCGATCATCGGTATCGCCCTCGGGTGGCGCAAGTACGCCATGAAGGACGTCCCCCGCACCGCCCCCGCCGATGTCAGCTTCCTCACCACGGCGGGACGTCACGAGTTGTACGGCAACGCGTTCAACGAGTCCCTGTTCATGCGGCCCGGTCAGTACCTCACCCGATGGTTGGTGTGGTTCGACAACCGCTCGATCGACCGTGCCGTCCGCGGGGTCGCGACAGGAATCGGGGGCATCGGTGACCGCCTGCGGCTGGCCGAGACCGGCTATGCCCGCTCGTACGCGCTGGCCATGGTCGGTGGTGCCGTCCTGCTCGGGGTCGTCGTCGCGACGGCGAGGTGGTTCTGATGGGTATCCTCAGCCTCCTCATCCTCATCCCCCTGATCGGGTCCGCGGTGGTCTCGTTCGTCCCGACGTCGCCCACGCGTTCCAAGCAGTTGGCCCTCCTGTTCACGGCAGCCGCCTTCGTCGTCGGGGTGATCGCGTTCCTCCAGTTCGACCCGGCCGGGGAGCAGTTCCAGCTGATCGAGAACTACACCTGGATCCCCGCTCTGGGCGTGTCCTTCGCGCTCGGGGTCGACGGCCTCGGGCTGGTCATGATCTTCCTCGCCACGCTGCTGACGCCGTTGGTGATCCTGGCCGGCTGGAACGACGTCGAGGACGCGGCCATCCAGAACGGCGCCGACGAGTCCGAGGGTCAGGTCCGTGGGTACTTCGGGTTGATGCTGCTCATGCAGGCGATGACGCTCACGGTGTTCCTGGCGCTGGACGTCTTCCTCTTCTACTTCATCTTCGAGGCTGTCCTCATCCCGGTCTACTTCATGATCGGCCGGTACGGGGTGGGGCGGCGCACTTATGCCGCGGTCAAGTTCCTCGTCTACAGCCTCGCCGGTGGCCTCGTGATGCTCGCCGGCCTCGCGGTGCTGTGGTTCGCGTCGGTGCAGGTGACCGGTGAGCCCAACCTCTACCTACCCGATCTGATCGACATCGACATCGACCCGACCCTGCAGACGTGGATCTTCTGGGCGTTCTTCATCGCCTTCGCGATCAAGGCCCCGCTGTGGCCGCTGCACACGTGGCTGCCCGACGCGTCGGGGTCGGCCACGCCGGGGACGGCCATCCTCCTCATCGGTGTCCTGGACAAACTCGGCACCTTCGGCATGCTGCGCTTCTGCCTGCCCCTGTTCCCCGAGGCTGCCCAGTCGGCGGCGCCCGTCATCGTGGTCCTGTCCCTCATCAGCATCTTCTACGGCGGACTGCTCGCGATCGGCCAGACGGACATGAAGCGCATGTTCGGCTATGTCTCGCTGTCCCACTTCGGATTCATCATCCTGGGCATCTTCGTCTTCACGACCCAGGCGCAGGTCGGTTCCGCGTTCTACATGCTCGGCCACGGTCTCAGTACCGCGCTCCTGTTCATGGTCGCGGGTTACATGATCGCCCGACGCCACACGTCCACCATCTCGGAGTACCACGGCCTGTCCACCCCCACCCCGGTGCTGGCGGGCATGATGCTGTTCGCCGGGCTCACGGCCCTCGCTCTGCCCGGGATGAGCACGTTCGTGTCGGAGTTCCTCGTGCTCCTCGGCACCTTCGTGAGGAACCCGTGGGTCGGCGCCATCGCCACCCTCGGCATCATCCTGGCGGCGGTCTACATCCTGCTCTTCTACCAGAACACGATGACGGGCAAGGTGACCGAGAAGAACAAGTCGCTGAAGGATCTCAACCTGCGTGAGCGGGTGGCACTCGCGCCCATCGTCGTGGTTGTCGTCGTACTCGGCTTCTACCCGGCACCGGTGCTCGATGTGCTCAACCCGTACGTCGATGACGTGATGGCGCAGGTCGGGACGACCGACCCGCCGCCTGTCGTGCCTCTGGCGACCGAGGGAGCGCAGCCGTGATCACCGAACCGGCCCCCGTGGTCTTCCCCGAGATCCAGTGGCTGCTCCTCGCGCCCATCATCGTGGTGCTCGGCACCGCGGCCATCCAGGTTCTCATCGAGGCTTTCGCCCCGCGGACGATGCGCCGCAGCATCCAGATCGGGACGACGTTCGCCGCTCTCATCGCCGCATTCGCCCTGATCGTGATCAACGCGGGAAGCTTCCAACTGGTGGTCGCGGGCTCCGACGCCGTCGACGGGCCGGCGCTGTTCATGCAGGGCACCGTCGTGTTGGTCGGACTCCTTGTCGCGCTCCTCATGGTCGAGCGCAAGGTGGATCCCAGCGGAGACGCCTTCGCAGCGCGCGCTTCGGCGATGCCCGGGTCCGAGGACGAGCGGCAGTTCACCGCCCGCGGCTACTTCCAGACCGAGATCTGGCCGTTGTTCATGTTCTGCATCGGCGGCATGATGCTCTTCCTGTCGGCGAACGATCTGCTGCTGATGTTCATCGGACTCGAGATCATGAGCCTTCCCCTCTACCTGCTGGCCGGCATGGCGCGGCGCCGTCGTCTCCTGAGCCAGGAGGCCGCGATGAAGTACTTCCTGCTGGGGGCGTTCTCCTCGGCGTTCTTCCTGTACGGCGCAGCCATGGTCTATGGGTTCTCCGGCACCGTCTCCCTGCCGGGTATCGCCGATGCTGCCGTCGGTCAGACACAGTTGACCGGTCTGCTCATCGCGGGAATCGTCCTGCTGTCCGTGGGCATGTTCTTCAAGGTCGCCGCCGTACCGTTCAACGAGTGGGCGCCGGACGTCTACCAGGGTTCACCCACTCCCGTCACCGCGTTCATGGCGGCCGCCGTCAAGGTCGCGGCCTTCGGGGCGTTCCTGCGTCTGATGTACGTGGCCTTCGGTGGCTCGTCGTGGGACTGGCGTCCCGCGTTCTGGGTCATCGCCATCCTGACCTTCTTCGTCGGGGCGATGGTCGGCCTCGCGCAGACGGACATCAAACGGATGCTTGCCTACTCGTCGATCGCCCACGCGGGCTTCCTGCTCCTCGGTGTCATCGCGGTCAGTCCCGACAGCCTGGCTGCGACCATGTTCTATCTGCTCACCTACGCCATCGCGACCGTGGGGGCGTTCGGCATCGTCATGCTGATCCGTGACGACAGCGGGGAGACGACCGGCCTCGAGTCGTGGCGGGGGCTGGGACGCACACATCCGCTCCTCGCCACGGCGTTCACGGTGTTCCTCCTGTCCTTCGCAGGTATCCCGCTGACCGCCGGGTTCATCGGAAAGTTCGCTCTGTTCGCCTCCTCGGCGGCTGCGGGGGAGGGCTGGCTCGTCCTGCTGGCCGTCATCGCCAGTGCGATCGCGGCCTTCTTCTATCTGCGCGTCGTGGTCGTCATGTTCTTCTCCGAGCCGGTCGGCGAGGGGCCGCAGGTCGCGACCCCCAGTTGGGCGACGCAGACCACCATCGTCGTCGCCCTGGTGGTGACGGTGGTGCTCGGACTCTTCCCGCAGTCGGTCCTCGATCTCGCCGGCCGCGCCGACGTCTTCGTGCGATAGCGGCTCGCGCGATAACGGTACGGCCGCGACGGCCGGTACATCTGTCCCGGGTCGAGTCGCTCACTACAGTGGGGTGTCCGATTCCCTGGGAGGAAGGGTCCTCACATGCGTAAGTCTCTCGTCGCGTTCGCCGCGACCCCGTTCCTGGTCGCGGCCTTGGCGTCATGCTCGAGCACCAGCTCGACCAGCACGTCGACGCCAGCGGATTC
>CAIWTL010000262.1 GCA_903915555.1 uncultured Micrococcales bacterium
GCGCGAACCCACGCGTCGAGGCTTACCTGCTCAAGCAACTCCCACAGGCGGGAGTCGGGCAGCGGACCACTCGAGACAGTGAGGTTGTCGCGCAGGGTGCCTGGAAGAAGCAGGCTCGACTGCAGCACCACGCCGAATTGGCGTCGCACCGCCGAGAGATCAAGAGCGGCGAAGTCCGACTCGTCGTAGAGGATCGTGCCGCTTCGCGGATCCTCGAAGCCAAGGAGCAATCGCAGCAATGTGCTCTTCCCTGAGCCGGAGGTCCCGACGATGGCAACCGACGATCCGGCAGGCACCGTGAGATTGATATCGCGCAGGATCCACGGCAGGTCGTCGGCATAGCGGAAGCTCAGGCGCCGCACGTCGATTCGTCCCGTCAGCACTCCCGGGTCCTCGCGCTGCTGGCCGCCCTCGGTCTCGAGTTCCAGCAGCGGCGTGATGCGCTCGATCTCGGGAAGGGTGCGCACCGCCGCACGGATCGTGTCCACGATGCCGGCAAGTCCAGCGGTGAAGATCCCGAACGAGGAGATGAAGGCCAGGAAGGTGGCCGAATCGATCGTGCCCGTGGGCAGCAGGTAGGCGACAAGGACGGCCGCGATGATGGCCAGGCCCACGATGGCCGTGCGTACGACGTCAGACGCGATCTCCAGATTCCATCGGGAGTTGAAGGCCACCCGGAGTCGCGCGTAGGCGGCTGCCCAGCGCCCGAAGGCGGACACATCACCGTCACTGAGCCGCACGGGCACCCACCCGCGCAGGATGTCGAGGCTCACGTCATCGACGCGCGAGCGCTCATCGAGCTCGACGAGCACCCGGCGTCCTTCGCTGCGACTGAGGCCGTAGCAAATGCCTATGACGAGGGCACCGCAGATGAGCGCAACGAAGCCCAGCGGCGGGCTGAGGAAGATCATGAGGATGCCGTTGAATACGACGAGGGCCAGCGACATGAGCCCGACGCTGACCGCCTGGTCGATCGCGGCGCTGATCGATCCGCTCACCAGGATGCGGCTGGCCAGGTCGGCGCTGGGCCACGCGCGAAGTTCGTGCGCGGGGATGCGCAGCACTCGATCGAGGATGGCTCCGGCACTGCCGATGTCGACCGCATCACTCACTCGGACCAGCTGGTAGACACGGGTGTAGGCGAAGAGCGCGCCCGCGATGGCCAAGGAGACGAGCACGAAGGTGATCAGCAGCAGGCGCCCGCGGTCGTTCTGCGGCACGACGTCACTGAAGAGAGCAGAGGTCGCGACGGGGACGGCGAGGCTGATCAGACCCGCAAGGAGGGCCATGCCCACGGCGTAGCCCAGGTCGCGTCCAATGCCGGCCATGGCGACTCGCAGCAGGTCCCGCAGCCCCGAGACGCCGGCGGGCAGTGGGCGAATCACTTCAAAGGCGCGGCTGCCGATCTCGCGCGCGACATCCGCGGTCACCGCCACCGGATCGCGTTCGGGACGCCACAGTCGGGGACGAAACATGGGGCCGGGCAGAACGATGGCAGCACTCCCCGCGTGATCAACCAGCATCGGCGGGACGTTGTCCTCCCACCACCGGTCACCCAGCGTGAGAGGCCTGACACGCACCTGGGATCCCTCGATGATCCGCCGCGCCTGCTCGAGGGCGGGCGCATTCTCGTCGACGGTGACCGAGCGTGGCGCGAAGCCAAGTCGCTCGCCGAGCAGCCCGACGACCGCCACAGCACGACCGCCGCTGTCCGGCGGGGCTGGCAGTGCCCGCGTGGGATCGAGCGCGCGACCCAGTCGGGCAGCGGCAAGCTCGGCGTCGTAGGCGCGCTGTTCGCGTGTGCTCATGACGACATCAGCTCGCGGTAGGGACCCGGCTCGCCCGCCAATTGCATGTGCGTGCCCCTCTGCACGACTCGACCGCCGTCGAGGACGATGATCTCGTCGGCGTCTCGCACGGTCGAGAGGCGGTGCGCCACGACGAGTGCGGTGCACCCCCGCTTGCGCAGATTGTCGATGACGAGAGCCTCGGTGCGAGCATCGAGTGAGCTCGTCGCCTCGTCCAGGACGATCAGTCGCGGCCTCCTGACCAGGGCCCGGGCGATCACGAGGCGCTGGCGCTGGCCGCCCGAAAGGTCGCGACCATCCTCCTGGATCACCGAGTCGTAGCCCCCGGGGCGTGCCGTGATGTCATCGTGCACGCACGCGTCTCGCGCGGCTGCGACGATGTCGCGATCGCGGATGAGCGGGTCGAACATCGTGATGTTGTCGCGGATCGACGCGGAGTAGAGAACGACATCCTGATTGACGAAGGTCACCTCGCGTGCGCGTGCCTCGCGCGGATACGTCTCGAGCGGGCGGCCATCAAGAAGTACCTCGCCGTTCCACGGACGATAAAGGCCCCCGACGAGTCGCCCGACGGTCGACTTGCCACTGCCGCTGGCGCCGACGATGGCAATGACCCGCCCGGGGTCGGCTTGAAGCGAGACCGAGTCGAGGAGCGGTGCCTGGCGCGGGGAGTAGCCGAAGGTGACGTCATCGAGCGTGAGCGATGCAGCCCACGGATCGACAGCGAGTCCGCGCCGACGCCGGCCACCCCCTCGAGTACCCCCGCCAGAGGCCAGCGCCGCGAAGAGGTCGTCGTCGGACTCCTCCGCGACCGCCATCTCAGTCGCCTCGTGTTGCTCCTCTCGCGCGGGGACCGGCTCCTGCACCGTCAGTGATTGAGTGGCCACACCATCCACATAAGGGTCGGTGAGCGCCGGATCGACATCTTGAGCCAGAACGTCGTTCAACTGCTCCCATGCACCGCGCAGGTTCAGCACGGAATCGACGGCCGGCACGATGACGATCAACGGCGCAAGGAAGCCGCCCAGCAGGAGGCTGAAGGCAGCGAGGGTCCCCTGGGTGATCGTGCCCTGCATGACCAGGAAGGCGCCGGAGCACAGCACGAGGGCTGTCGCGAGCGACGTAGCCAGGACCGGTGCCAAGGCGAGGTAACCCCATAGATGCGTATAGCCGAGGGAGAGCCGCCGCCCGATGGACGCATAGGTACGCCGGAACGCGACGTCCTCGCTGGCAGTGGCCTTCAGCGTCTCGATCATCCGAAGCGTGATGCCGAGTTCGGTGGCGGTGACCGATGCCTCGCGCGCCTGGCGCTGGCGGACCTCGGAGCGCAGCACCGACACTCGCCAGACCAGGACGCCCACCAACAAGGGCCCGCACAGCGCGATGCCCGTGAGCAGGGGCGAGTAGATGGCCATGACGATCAGGTAGAAGAGGCTGGTGATCTGCGCGAGGAGCGCCGCGGTGAATCGGCCCGAGAGGACGTCGGCAAGCTGCTCGTTCAGGCGTACGCGATAGGCCAACGTGGTGGCATCTCGCTGTGAGAAGAACCATGCCGGCATGCGCAGCAGATGCCACACGAATCTCGAAGCGTTGCGGATCACCGAGATGGTGAGCAGTCGTTGTAATCCCCGCACCTGAAGGTAGCCGAGGATGAGCCCGACAACCAGCGCGGCGACGAGGCCCAGGATGACGTTGGTCGCTCCCTCGCTGTTGCCCGCGATGATGTATTCGTCGACGAACGCGCGGATCAGTGCGGGTGCGAGCAGCCCCGGGATGATCATGGCCAGCCCCGCGAGCACGACAAACGCGATGCCCGCCGTGCTGCCGCCCAGGCGCTGGCGAATCACGCTCCAGTTCCAGCGACGACCCGACTCAGCATGACCCTCGATCACGAAGGCCTCGCCGCCCCAGGCGTCGCGCATCTGGTCATCGCTCACCCGGACACGACCCAGGATGGGGTCGATGGCCGACCATCCCCCGCGATGCCGAGACTCGAGGACGCGCGCGTGGGCCGCGCCCCACCGCACCATGACCGGGAGCGTCACGTCACCGAGCACGCTCACGTCTCCCGCGATGACATCTCCCTCGTGACCGTAGAGCTCAGCGGTCTCGGCGAGCTCGGCGAAGCTGAAGCCGTCGCGGGTCACGCCAAGCGCGCGCAACAGTTCCTCTTGGCCGATTCGGGTTCCATGCGCCGCGAGGAGCATCGCCAGGCAGGCGACTCCGGCCTCATTGGCGCCGAGGGCAAGGCGAACCGGGACGTGCGCGGACATCAGCCGAGAAGCCGCGTGAGTGGCGCCTGCTCACCGACCACGATCTGGCCGCTGAAGGGAGTGCCCGCGAGTGGTGTGAACGACGGCCCCGATCCGATGGTCCAGTCGAATCCGGAGGGCGTATCGGCCCTCGCGAGGGCGACCTCCACCTCGACGACAGGCCCGCTCTGCGCGTCCGGGTCGACAGCCCCTGCGACCCCTGAGGTGAGCTGCTCGAGCCGAGCAGGGCTGACGGGAACGGCGCCAACGAAACTCACCACCCCTTCGATGTAGCCGTACTCCGACGAGGGGGCAGAGGCCGGTGACACCAGGACTTCCTGGCCGAGCGTCAGCCCACCGGACTCATTGACGGGGACCAAGGCGATGGCGATCACGGGCTGGTCGACCGCCTGAATGATCATCAGGCTCTGGCCTTCAGTGACGAAGTCGCCCACGCGAGTGTCGACTTCGAGTACTTGGCCGGGCACCGACGCGCGCACGCGCACCACGCGCCCCGCGTCGTCTTGAATCTCCACGACATTGTTGCCCGGGTCGACTCGGTCGCCAACAGCCACGTAGACGCTCGTCACCGTGCCGGTCAGGGAACTTCCGATGTCAGAGACCCCGCTGGTAGTCGTGATCAGGCCCTGGACGGGCACCGCGACCGGCGTACGCGCCACGAAGCCCCAGACGATGAAGACAGCGATGAGCGCAACCAGGCCGATCAAGGCCACCCACATGCGAGGCCGCCCGAAGCCGGCAATCTCGTCCACCCGGGCTACGGGGGAGTCCGCGCCCTCCATGCCGCCGACCTTACCGAGGCTCGGTTGGAGGGCACCCGTGCTTCTGAGGACCCCGCTCCGAGCCAAGACTGTCACCGTGCTCCAGGGCACGGGAGCGGGGCGGTAAAAACCGTCCATATCGCCCTCTGGGCCAGGCACCGATAACTAGCGTCCTCCCATGACTGTGCGCCGCACCCTTGCCATCGCCCTAACCGCCTCTGTCGCCTTCGCCGGCCTCGTGACCGCGACGGCGACCTCTGCCGCGTCGGGGGCGGCTCCCGCTGCCAAGTTGCAGCCACGTGCGGCGGTGACCAACACGTCAGTGATGGCCGTCATCAAGACCTTCACCCTCCTCGGCGAGGGTCAGCTCATCTCAGCTGTCGCCATCAATGCCGCTGACGACTCCATCTATGTTGCAA
>CAIWTL010000263.1 GCA_903915555.1 uncultured Micrococcales bacterium
ACCGCGGTGGTGACCCTCGAACCCTGCAACCATCAGGGGCGCACCGGGCCGTGCGCCAGGGCGCTCGTCGACGCGGGGGTCACGCGGGTCGTCTTCGCGCAGCGGGACCCCAACCCGGAGGCGTCCGGGGGGTCGCGGACGCTGCGCGAGGCCGGGGTCATCGTCAACGAGGGGTTGCTGAGCGACGAGGCCGAGCGCCTCAATCCCCAGTGGACCCGGGCCATGGCGCGACAGCGACCCGAGGTGACCTGGAAGCTCGCCGCCACCTTGGACGGATTCGTCGCTGCCGCGGACGGCACCAGTCGGTGGATCACGGGGCCGGAGGCACGTCGTGACGTGCACCTGCGCCGCGCGGCCAGTGACGCCGTCCTCGTGGGCACCGCCACGGTCCTCACGGATGACCCCGAACTGACCGCCCGTTCGGATGACGGACTGCTCGATCCCCAACCCTGGCGGGTTGTCATGGGCCAGCGCTCGGTCCCGGCGGGAGCGAGGGTCAGGCTCGCGGAACCCGTCGACCGGTTCTGGCAGATCCCCACGAGGGACCCGGCCTTCGCGCTGGCCCAACTCCAGCGGCGGGAGGTCCGTTCCGTCCTGCTCGAAGGTGGCCCCGCCCTCGCCGGGGCCTTCCTGCGGGCGGGCCTGATCGATTCCATCCTCTGGTACACGGCACCCGCCTTGCTGGGGGCGGGACTGCCCGTCGTGACGGATCTCGGGGTGACGACGATGGCGGACGCGGTCAGACTCGATTTAGTCGAAGTCGCCCGGGTCGGGGATGATGTGCGTATGGAACTGCGTCCCACACCGTCCGACCGGGGCTGAGGCGCCGTGTTCACCGGAATCGTCGAGGAACTCGGTCGCATCTCCCGCATCGAGCCGATGTCCGACGCCATCCGCGTCACGATCACGGCCGACCGGGTGCTCGACGGCACGCGCCCGGGTGACTCCATCGCCGTCAACGGGGTCTGCCTGACCGTCACCGGCCTGCCCGGCACGGGATTCGCGGCGGATGTGATGCCCGAGACGCTGCGCCGGACGAGTCTGGCGCGGCTGGACCCCGGATCGCCGGTCAATCTCGAGCGCGCGGCGACCCCTCAGACGCGACTGGGCGGTCACATCGTCCAGGGGCACGTCGACGGCGTGGGGCGGGTCGTCTCCCGGGCGCCGGACGGCGACTTCGACGAGATCGACATCGAGGTTCCCGCGGAGCTGGCGCGCTACATCGCCGAGAAGGGCTCGATCACGGTCGACGGCGTCTCACTGACGGTGGCTGGAGTCGGAACGGCCGATGACGGACACTGGTTCCGGGTTGCACTTATCCCGACGACGCTCAGCCACACCACGCTGGGTGTCCTCGAGGTCGGTGACACCGTGAACCTGGAGGTCGACGTGATCGCGAAGTATGTCGAGCGGATCGTGTCGGCGGGGCCGCAGTGATCCCCGCCGACCGCCTCCTCGACGAGCAGGACGAGGAGCCGACGCGACCCGCGGCACCGGTCGACGCCGATCCGCCGCAGGATGTCCGGCTGGACGCGGTCGCGGACGCCGTGGCGGCCATCGCCCGGGGGGAGGCCGTGGTCGTGGTCGACGACGCCGACCGGGAGAACGAGGGCGACCTCATCTTCGCTGCGGGCAAGGCCACCCCGGAACTGGTGGGCTTCATGATCCGGTACACCTCCGGCGTGGTCTGTGTCCCGATGCCGGGCGAACAACTCGACCGACTGGACCTCCCGCCGATGACGGCCGTCAACCAGGACCGCAAGCAGACGGCGTACTCCATCTCCGTCGACGCCCGCGACGGTGTCACCACGGGGATCTCGGCGCACGACCGCGCACACACCATCAAAGTGCTCGCCGACTCCGCCACCGAGTCCTGGGAGTTGACGCGACCGGGCCATATCTTCCCCCTGCGCGCCGTCGCCGGCGGCGTGCTGCAGCGGGCGGGACACACCGAGGCGGCCGTGGAGCTGGCGCGTCTGGCCGGGCTCACCCCCGCGGGCGCCATCTGTGAACTCGTCAACGACGACGGGTCGATGATGCGGGCGCCGGAGTGTCGTCACTTCGCCGACGAGCACGGCCTGCAGATGATCTCGATCGCCGATCTCATCGCCTACGTGCGACAGACCGAGACCCAGGTGGAGCGCGTCGTCGAGACGTCGCTGCCCACCGTCCACGGTGACTTCCGAGCGGTCGGGTACCGGTCCCTGATCGACGGGGAGGAGCACGTCGCGCTGATCATGGGGGACATCGGTGACGGCGAGGACGTGCTCGTGCGCGTGCACTCCGAGTGTCTGACCGGGGACGCGCTCGGGTCACTGCGGTGCGACTGCGGGCCCCAACTGCACACGGCACTGGACCAGGTGGCCGCGGAGGGTCGGGGTGTCGTGCTCTACCTACGGGGACACGAGGGCAGGGGGATCGGGCTGCTGCACAAATTGTCCGCCTACCGACTACAGGACGGCGGGCGGGACACCGTCGACGCGAACCTGGATCTGGGACTGCCCGCTGACGCCCGCGAGTACGGCACCGGGGCACAGATCCTCGCGGACCTCGGGGTGCGTACGCTGCGTCTTCTCACGAACAACCCGGCCAAACGGGCGGGACTCGAGGGGTACGGGTTGAGCATCATCGACCGGATCCCCTTGGTCGTGGGGGAGACGCAGGAGAACCGCGAGTACCTGCGGACGAAGGCGGAACGCATGGGCCACACGCTCCCCGTGCTGCCCGCCGAACTGACGGAGTGGTGACAGACATGAGTGGATCGGGTTCGCCGGGTGTCCGGCACACCGCCCCCGGGGCGCGCATCGCGGTCGTGGCGGCGTCGTGGCACGACGCCGTCATCGACGGTCTGATCGCCGGCGCGCAGCGGGCGGCCCAGGCCGCGCAGGCGGAGGTCGAGGTGTTCCGGGTCCCCGGCTCCTTCGAGCTGCCCGTGGCGTGCCGCCGCGCGGCCGACCACTTCGACGCCGTCGTCGCGCTGGGGGTCATCATCCGCGGCGGCACCCCTCACTTCGAGTTCGTGGCGGGCGGCGTCACCTACGGACTGACGGAGGTGTCCGTGCAGACGGGCGTCCCGATCGGGTTCGGGGTCCTCACGTGCGACACCGATGAGCAGGCGCTGGACCGGGCGGGCCTGCCGGGCAGCAGCGAGGACAAGGGAGCCGAGGCCGTGGACGCCGTTGTCGGCACCCTCGCCGCTCTCACGCGGATCTCCGCGGACCGGGCTCCGTATGCGGGCTTCACCGGAGGTTCCCGGTGAAGACGTTCGACGACCTGTTCGCAGAGCTCGCGGATCGGGCGGCCACGCGGCCCGAGGACTCCGGGACCGTGGCACTCCTGGATGCCGGCGTCCATGCGATCGGGAAGAAGATCGTCGAGGAGGCAGCGGAGGTCTGGATGGCCGCCGAATACCAAGGGGGTGCCGCGACGGCCGAGGAGATCTCGCAGTTGCTGTATCACCTCCAGGTGCTGATGGTGGCGTGCGACCTGACCCCGGCGGACATCTACGAGTACCTGTGAGCGGGAACTTCCCTTCCCGACGAGAACCCTGAACCACAAGGAGCCAGGAGTCGAACGTGTTGAAGATCGCGATACCCAACAAGGGGCAGTTGTCCGAGCCCGCGAAGCAGATGCTGGCCGAGGCCGGATACAAGCGCAGTACGCATGCGCGCGATCTCGTCATCCACGACACCGAGAATGCGGTCGAGTTCTTCCTGCTCCGGCCCCGTGACATCGCCACCTACGTGGCGGCGGGCACCCTCGACCTCGGCGTCACCGGACGCGACATGCTCGCCGAGTCGGGGGTGGCGGCCGACGAGATCCTCGCCCTGGACTTCGCCCCGTCGACGTTCCGGTTGGCGGGTCCGATCGGCAAGTACGGCTCGGTCGCCGATCTCGCCGGCTCGCGGGTGGCCACGTCGTATCCCGAGATCCTGCGGACCTACCTGTCGGCGATCGGGGTCGAGGCGGGGGTCGTGTCTCTCGACGGCGCAGTGGAGAACGCCGTGCGACTGGGTGTGGCGGACGCGGTGGCGGATGTCGTGGACACCGGGGGCACATTGCGTGCCGCCGGGCTGGAGACCATCGGCGACGCCATCATGCACAGCGAAGCGGTGCTGATCCGCCGGACCGGTGCCGGACCGTCCCCGGAGGCGGACGTCTTCATCCGACGCATCCACGGGGTCCTCACTGCGCGGGCCTACGTGCTCGTGGACTACGACATCCCCCTCGACCAGGTCGAGGCCGCCTGCGCGCTGACACCGGGACTGGAGTCACCGACGGTGTCGCCGCTCCACGAGAGCGGCTGGGCCGCGGTACGGGCGGTCGTCCCGAAGAACCAGGTGCACCGCGTCATGGACCGCCTCGCCGACATCGGCGGCCGCGGCATCCTCGTCACCGCGATCTCGGCCTGCCGGTTGTGACCGTCGTGGCCACCGACTCCGGCCGACGCCGCGCCACCCCCGCGAAGAAGAGCCCCGTGAGGAAGAGCCCCGCGAAGAAGAGCGCGGTGAGGAAGTCTCCGGCGAAGAAGAGCGCGACGAAGAAGGCCACGGCGAAGAAGGCGGCCACGAAAGAGCCGTCGGCGAAGAAGGCGGCGACGAAGAAGGTCACGGCGAAGGCCACGACGAAGAGGTCGATCGGACCGGTGTCCACGCCGTCCATCGGAGTGACCGGCGCCCCGACCGCGGCGGCTGAGGGGCGGGGATCGTCGCGGGCGTGGCCCAATGCCCCGCTGCGGCGCGGGCTGGGCGTCGCCCTGCTCGGGCTGGCCGGAGCGGGCAGGTTCGGAGAGGGCGCCAATCCCGTGGTGGGGCCGGGTGCCCCACTGCCCGCCGAACCCGTGGTCGATGTCGCCCTCGGCGCACTGGACGTCGCCATGGAGGTGGGGGAGCGGGTGTCCCGCAGCGCCGAGCGACACCTGGATCCCCTCCTGACACGGGCCTGGTCGCAGGCGCCCACGGTCAGTGGCACCGCCGGGGCCGGCCTACGCGTCCTGGCGGCGCTGACCGAACCCCTCGCGGCCCGGGGCCGACGGCTGCGCGCCGACGCCGAGCACGAGGCGGCCGCCGCAGTGGCGTCAGTCCTGCCCGAGACGATCCGACTCGTCATGGAACAGCTCGACCTGACCGAGTTGGCGATCGAGAACGTGGACATCGAACGGGTCCTGACAGCGACCGCCGATCAGGTCGACCTCACCGGCTTCGCGATCGAGCACATGGATCTGGTCCGGTTGATCGAGGCCAGTCTCGACGAGGTCGACTTCACCGGTCTGGCGATCACGCGCCTGGACTTCGCTCGTGCCGTCACCGCGGCCCTGGAGCAGGTGGACATCCTCGCCGTCACCCGTGACCAGATGGACCCGGCCCGGGTGGCGCAGTTCCTGCGGGAGAACGTCGACGTCTCCGAGGCGCTGCGTGCCGCGCCCTCCTCCGTCGCCGGCGAGGCGGTGCGAGGTGCCCGCCAGACCCTCGGGCGCCTGGCCGGTCGCCGCTGACTCGATCGACCGTTTCCCAGCCTTTTCCCGGCCATTCCCAGCCATCTCCCAGGAAGCGTGCGAGGGTCCCGCCATGAACAGTTCGCAGGACACGCGGTCCCGCCGGACCGTGGGTGTGCTGGCCGCCGTCGCCTCACTGTTGGCCGGTGGTGCGCCGGCCACCCAGGGCTGAGGCACCGGACGACAGACTCCGGGGCCACCACCTACGCTGGGCCCATGCCGCGGATCCCCACCGCCGACCTCCTCGACACCCTGCTGGACGCCGAGTCGTGGCGCTCCTGGGACGCTCCCGTGGTCGATCCGCCGGGCAGCCCGCAGTACCGGGCCGAACTCACCCAGGCGCGCGCCGAGACCGGGACCGACGAGTCCGTCACCACGGGATCGGGCCGGGTGTCCGGTGTTGCGGTGGCTGTGGTCGCCGGGAACTTCGACTTCCTGGCCGGTTCCGTCGGCGCCGCCGCCGCCGACCGCATCGTGGCGGCGTTCGACCGCGCGACCGCGTTGGGGCTGCCCGTGCTGGGCCTCCCCACCTCGGGGGGGACCCGGATGCAGGAAGGGACCCCGGCCTTCCTCCGGATGGCGGGGATCGCCGGGGCGGTCCGCGCCCACGCGACCGCCGGACTGCCCTACCTGGTCTATCTGCGCCACCCCACGACCGGAGGGGTGTTCGCCACGTGGGGATCACTCGGTGACGTCACCTTCGCCCAACCCGACTCACTGACCGGCTTCCTCGGACCCCGGGTCTACGAGGGCCTGTACGGCGAGTCCTTCCCCGGCGGTGTCCAGTCGGGTGAGGGACTGACCGAGGCGGGTGTCATCGACGGTGTGGCGACCCCGTCGCAGTGGCGCGACATCGTGGCGCGGGTGCTGGCCGTCTGGCGGGGCCGACCCGACGCCGGTGTCGCCCCGCCCGGCTGGGAGAACCCCAGTCCCGACGTCACCCATCCACCGTCGAACAAGGCGCCCGAACGGGACCCGGCAGGGCTGGAGGCGACGGCCTGGGAGGTCATCGAACGGACCCGGGACCCGGCCCGGACGGGAGCGGCCGCGCTGATCGACGACCTTCCCGGCGCCGTGGAGCTGAGTGGCACGCTCGCCGGGGAACGGGCCGCGGCAACCCGACTGTGGCTGGTCACCTTGGACGGCACCGGATGCGTCGTGATCGCCCAGGACCGGGCCCGGCAGGAGCAGTGCCGGGCCCGCGGCGCGGCCCTCGGCATCACGGCCGCCGACCTGCGGGTGGCCCGCCGGGGGATGATGCTCGCCGAGCGTTGGGCGCTGCCGTTGGTCACGATCGTCGACACCCAGGGTGCGGAGTTGTCCCCGGCCGCGGAACGCGGTGCCCTCGCCGGCGAGATCGCCCGCTGCCTGGCCGACCTGATGCACCTGCGCACCGCCACGGTGTCTGTCCTGCTCGGGGGTGGTGGCGGAGGCGGCGCCCTGGCGCTGCTGCCCGCCGACCGCACCCTCGCTGCGTCGGATGCCTGGGTCACGCCGCTCCCGGTGGAGGGGGCTTCCCTCATCTCCCACCGCACCCCCGACCGGGCCGCCGAGATCGCGGAACAGCAGCACATCCGGGCCACCGACCTGGCCCACGCGGGAGCGGTGGACCGCATCGTGGCGGCGCCCAGCGACGACGTCGCCGCGTGGCGGGAGGTCCTCGCCGAAGAGGTCAGTCGGGCGGCGGCCGCCGGAGCCGGTCCGCTGCCGCGTCGCTGGCCAGGCGGCTAGGGCGATTCCCCCGGACCGTCCCCCGGTGCATCCGGGTATTCCTGGGCCTCCCGGAAGGCGGACTGCAGAGTCGACAGGCCGTCGCGCAGGGGGGCCGCGTGGTGGTGACCGAGGTGGGGGACGGCCGCGTTGACCAACCCCGCGAGCGAGTCGATGAGGATGCGGGCCTCGGCGAGGTCGCGGGACTCCTCGGTCCCCTCATAGAGCCCCAGCTTGACCGCCGCAGCGGTCATCAGGTCGACGGCGTTGGCACCGACGATCTCCATCGCCGACAGCGCGGACAGGTCACGGATGGCGCTCGCCGTCAGCCCGGAGGCGTCGTCGGGCTCAGATACGGGTTTGGTCGGTCGGGGGTCCATGGGGCTACACTGGCAGACGACCCATCCGGTCCCTGAGGGCGGATGCGCAAGCGGACCTTCGTCCCACCTTTCAACGAGAAGTTGTCTGGTCCGGTCAGGCGGTGCCCACGCACCTTGCCGCTTGCGTCCTCCCTCGTGCTCGGGTGACAGAACGACCACCGAGCAAGGAGGCGCCATCAGCGTCGAACCCCGGATCAACGACCGGATTCGTGTGCCGGAAGTCCGACTCGTCGGACCCAACGGCGAGCAGGTCGGCATCGTCAGGATCGACGATGCCCTGCGACTGGCCCGGGAGAGCGACCTCGACCTGGTCGAGGTGGCGCCCAACAGCCGGCCACCGGTGTGCAAGTTGATGGACTACGGCAAGTTCAAGTACGAGTCCGCGCAGAAGGACCGTGCCGCCCGCCGTAACCAGGCGCAGACAGTGATCAAGGAGATGAAACTCCGGCCCAAGATCGACCCCCATGACTACGAGACCAAGAAGGGTCACATCGTCCGGTTCCTGAACCAGGGCGACAAGGTCAAGGTGACGATCATGTTCCGGGGCCGGGAGCAGAGCCGACCGGAGTTGGGCTTCCGCCTTCTCCAGCGGCTCGCCGAGGACATCGAGGACATCGGCTTCGTGGAGTACTCCCCGAAGCAGGAGGGGCGCAACATGATCATGGTGATCGCCCCTCTGAAGAAGAAGTCCGAGGTCAAGGGGACCCGGTCCCAGCAACGGCGCGACCGGGAACGACGCGAGGCCGAGCGCCAGGTCGATGACAACGCGGAAGAGTCCGCCACCACAGCCCAGGAGTAGGAGACAACCATGCCGAAGATGAAGACCCACAGTGGGACGAAGAAGCGGATCAAGAAGACCGGTTCGGGGAAGTTGCGCCGTGAGCAGACCAACCGCCGCCACCTCTTGGAGCACAAGCCCACCAAGCGGACCCGCAGACTCGCGGCCGATGTGGACGTCTCCAAGGCCGACACCAAGAACGTGAAGCGACTGCTCGGCGAGCGCTGACCGAGACCCAGGAGGAGAACTGCAATGGCGAGAGTGAAGCGGGCGGTCAACGCCCAGAAGAAGCGTCGCGAGGTCCTCGAGCAGGCCAGCGGCTACCGCGGCCAGAGGTCCCGTCTCTACCGGAAGGCCAAGGAGCAGGTCACCCACTCGCTGGTCTACGCCTACGCCGACCGCCGCACCCGCACGGGCGACTTCCGTCGGCTCTGGATCCAGCGGATCAACGCCGGGTGCCGCGCCAACGGCATGACGTACAACCGCTTCATCCAGGGCCTCAAGGCCGCGGGTGTCGAGGTCGACCGCCGCATGCTCGCCGAGCTCGCCGTCAACGACGCTCCTGCCTTCGCGGCCCTGGTCGACGTCGCACGCGCGAACCTGCCGGCCACCGC
>CAIWTL010000264.1 GCA_903915555.1 uncultured Micrococcales bacterium
ACCTTCTCGGCGGTGAGTTCGTCCGGCGCCAGCTCGGGGGGGAAGTTGATGCGGTCGGCCTCCCCTCGCTCGAGGTAGGGGCCGTACTTCCCCACCCGGACCACCACGTCCGAGTTCTCGATGGGGAAGGTGGACAGGGCGCGCGCATCGATGTTGTCGCCCCCCTTGTCGATGAGGGTACGGAGGCCGTCGAAGCCGCCGTCCCCCCGGTAGAAGCGCTCCAGCGCCTGCACCCGCGAGTCGTCCCCGTTGGCGATCGCGTCGAGGACCTCCTCCATCTGGGCGGTGAACGAATAGTCCACCAGTTCGGTGAAGTGGTCCTCGAGCAGACGGACGACCGTCATACCCAGGAAGGCCGGCACGAGGGCGCTGCCCCGCCGCGACACGTACTCGCGGTCGACGAGGGTGTTGGCGATGGTCGCGAACGTGGAGGGACGGCCGATCCCCATCTCCTCGAGCTTCTTCGTGAGACTTCCCTCCGTGTAGCGCGGCGGAGGGTTGGTCGTGTGCGGGTCGGTGACCAGTTCGACCGGGGTGACACTCTCGCCCTGCTTGACGCCGGGCAGCCGGGCATCGGACTCCTTGGCCCCGTCATCGGACACGTCGGCGTAGGCAGCGAGGAAGCCCTGGAAGACCACCACGGTGCCCGAGGCGGAGAACTCCGCCACACGTCCGTCCACCGCTGTGGCCTCGAGGCGGAGGGTCGTGGTGGCGACCTTGGCATCCGCCATCTGTGAGGCGAGGGTCCGCTTCCAGATCAGGTCGTAGAGGAGGAACTCGTCGCGGTTCAGTTGACCCGACACCTCACCCGGGGTGCGGAACACAGCACCTGCCGGGCGGATCGCCTCGTGGGCCTCCTGCGCGTTCTTGACCTTCCGGTCATAGCGTCGGGGCGCCTGCGGGACGTGGTCCGCCCCGTACAGCGAGCGGGCCTGGTCGCGGGCCGCCGCGAGCGCCTGGTCGGACAGCGTCGTGGAGTCCGTACGCATGTAGGTGATGTAGCCGGTCTCGTAGAGCCGCTGCGCGACGTCCATCACCCGCTTCGCCGTCCATCGCAAGCGGCGACCAGCCTCCTGCTGGAGGGTCGAGGTCATGAAGGGCGCGGACGGGCGGCGCGTGCTGGGGCGCTGCTCGACCGCGGCGACCGTGAAGGGCCGACCGGCCAGGGATGCGGTCAGGGACTCCGCCGCAGCCTCGTCGAGCAGGAGGACGTCGGAGGTCAGCACACCGCGGTCGTCGAAGTCCTTGCCACCGGCGATGCGTCGCCCGTCGACCTTCGTGAGCCGTGCCGTGAAGGGCCCCGGTGTGAAGGAGCCCCGGATGTCGCAGTACGACGCGGACCGGAAGGCGATGCGCTCCCGCTCCCGTTCCACGATGAGCCGCAGTGCCACGGACTGGACACGACCTGCTGAGAGTCTCGGCGCCACCCGTCGCCACAGCACCGGGGAGATCTCATAGCCGAAGAGGCGGTCGACGATACGACGGGTCTCCTGGGCGTCCACGAGATCGGTGTTGAGTTCGCGTGTGGTCTGCGCCGCCTCCTGGATCGCGTCCTTCGTGATCTCGTGGAACACCATGCGGCGGTAGGGGATCTTGGGCTGCAGGACCTGGACGAGGTGCCATGCGATGGCTTCGCCCTCCCGGTCCTCATCGGTGGCGAGCAGCAACTCGTCGGCCCCGGACATCGCCTTCTTCAGTTCACGGACGAGCGGCTTCTTGGTGCTGGCCACGACATACATCGGCGCGAACTCGTTGTCGACATCGACGCCCGTCTTCGCCCACGGCGTGCCACGGTACTTGTCGGGGACGTCGGCGGCGTTGTGCGGAAGATCACGGATGTGGCCGACGGAGGACTTCACCTCGTACCCCGGACCCAGGTAGCCCTGGATGATCCGAGCCTTCGCAGGGGACTCGACGATCACGAGGCGACGCGGGGTGGACACTGCTGTTCCTTCCGGGGGAGAGGCGGCGACTCCAACGGACCGCCGACTGTGAGTGTGAGGCTACCTGGGGCCGCTCTGTCAAGTCACAGTCGGGCGCGGGCGACGAACGTCGGGAAGATCCCCCGACTGTCGGGGTACTTCTCGACGCGGGTGAAACCGGCCGCTTCGAGTTGGTCGCGCGTGGTCTCGGGGGTGCGGTAGTTGGCCCACATGACGTCGTTGATCAGGTTCAGGCCGCGCGCTCTCGTGAGGTCGGCCTCAGTCATGTCACCGAGGTCCCAGTGTGTGGGCGGGGTGAGCGCGCTGGCGATCAGGACTCCGCCGGGACGCAGCGCGGCGTGGAAGGAGCGATACAGGTCGAGGACGCGGGAGTCGTCCCCGACGTAGATGTTCAACCCGTTGGAGGTGAGCACGTCGACGCGCTGCCCGACAGCGGTGGAGTAGACGGACACGTCGCCCAGCACCACCTCGGCGTCGGTCAGCCGCCACGCGTCGGCGGCAGCGAGTGTGCATTGATCCGTCAACCCGTGGGCGGCGGCGTTGTCGGCAGCCGCGACCAGGGCGGCGCGGTCGAGATCGACCCCGATCAGCGCATCGGCGTCCGCTGCTCCCGGCAGTGACAGCAGGTCCTCGAGCAATCCGCACGGGACCGACAACGCCACGCTCCCGGTGGTGACGTGCTCGGCGAGCAGGCCGTGGAAGATCCCGTACCGCTCCCGCGTGGCGAGGATCGCCGGGGATCGGGTGAGGAAGAAGTGCTCGACCTCGTTGGTGGCCTCGTCGGGGTCCCGGTCGTAGCCGATGCAGTACCGGGTCCAGTAGCCGTCCCACCCCCGGGTGCACAGCATCCACCGACCCAGGTCGCACTCCTGCCATCCCGCCAGGTCACGGCGCAGCGCACCCGGATCGCCGTACTCCGGGCCGGCGGCGGCGATGCGGGCCTCGGCAGCCACCACCGCCGAGGCCAGGTCGTCGGCACCCGGCGGCGCGTGCGAGACCAGTCCGTCATCCGCGTGTGTCATGGACTCAGCATGCCCGAGCACGACGGCACCGCGGGAAGCGCCCGCACGCGGGTGGACCCGACTCGCTACTTCGCGCCACCGCCGGGGTAGACGTTGGTCACCAGCAAAAGGCCACTCTTCTTGACCTCGATCTGTCCGCGGTCCTTCTTCTTGGCCTTGGTCTTGGAGTAGATGGTCCTGTCGGCCCGCCTGTCCTTCGTCTCCTTGACGACGCAGTCCGACCCCCGGGGAACGGTCACCTTCTGGGTGGTGTCCGCCCGGACGAGGAACTTCCGGTGCCGCCGCGCCAGATCCACCCGCCACCTGTCCTGGCCGACTCCCGCGCGGCAGCTCACGGCGAACCCGAAGCCCGCTCGCGGGCCAGCGCCCTTGACCTCCTTCCGGACCTGCAGGGTGCCCGCCGGGAAGGTGTTGGTGGCTGTCACGGTGACCGCGGGACGCTCCTCGGTGACCGGGGTCGCTGCACTGCTGCGGCCCGGGGATACCCGGGACCGCGCGGCGCCGGTGTCACCGCGTTCAGCCCCCCAGCACACGGTCCCCACCGGCAGCGGGTCCCGCAGGGTCTTCGTCGCGCCACCCTTGAGCGACACCGTCTTGCGGAGGATGGTCTGCGAGTCGTACGCGCAGGTGACCCGTAGCCGGAACCTGGCCCGGTCGGTCAACGAAGCGGCACCCCCCGTGACCTTCTTGGCGACGGTGACCCGGCCCGCCGGGAAGGGGTTGTCGACCTCGACGACGACGGGGTCCGTGCCGCCCGACGGGATGGTGACGGTGGCCACCAGTCGCGGGGTCGCCACGGATGCATTGCCGGCTGACACCTCGTGCACTGCGCAGACGGCACCCACCGGCAGTCCGGACACCGTGGCGGACAGGTTCGCCGGCGTGAGGCTGACCGTCCGCCGCGGGGTGTCGACGCCACCGATCGTGCAGTCGACGGTGAAGTCGAACGGTCCTTCGGCGTACCGCGCTGCTCCTCCCGACAACGTCTTCACGAGCTTGATGGCCCCGGCGTCGTAGGTGTTGACGGCGGTGACGGACACCTCGGGGTCGCTCTCACCGATCGTGACGGGAGACGTCCGGCCGTGGTCGACGCTGACACTCGTCGCTCCGACCGAGTCGGTCTCCGTGGCCCAACAACGCGCACCCATCGGCAGCGGGTCGTCGAACCGCATCGACTCGCCGCCCGCGAGGGTGACCTGACGGGCCAGGATCTCCTCCGTGCCACCCGCGATGAGATCGCGTTCGCAGCGGACGTCGAGGGCGAACCTCGCTGCCCCCATGGCCGCCGCACCCTGTCCGGCCAACTCCTTCCTCACCGTCAGATATCCGGCGGGGAAGTCGTTCACCGCCGGGACGTACGTGGGACCGACGGGAACCGACTGGGTACTGGCATCGGGGACGGTGACGACGCCGAGCACATTGGGCTCCGGCACGCTGGCGCTGCCCACACCCGTCTCGCTGACCACGCAGAAAGCGCCCACCGGGAGATTCCCGATCGCGGCCTCCCGGTCGCTGGGCGTGAGGATCGACTGGACAGCGGGCAGGGAGAAGTCGCCCAACGAACAGGCGGTTC
>CAIWTL010000265.1 GCA_903915555.1 uncultured Micrococcales bacterium
CATTACGGGGGCATGGCGGCGGGGAAGCCGCTACTTTGGGCGACGTGCACCGTCAGGCCATCGACAGGAGAGTCCCATGCGCAAGACCGTGATCCTCGGCGCCGCCCCGTTGCTGGCCGTCGCCCTCGCCTCGTGCAGCTCCGGGTCGAGCACCCCCACCAACACCACCCCTGAGACTCCCCGGGCGTCCGTGTCCGCCGCAGCGAACGCCGCGAAGGTCGATGCCTTCTGCAAGAAGACGAAGGCCACCGTCAACAAGGCGAAGAAGTGGACCCAGGAGGCCCAGGCCTCGGGCGGCCCGACGGCGTCCATGACCCAGGCGCAGACCAACAAGATCAAGAAGAAGGTCACGAACCTCAGCACGCAGGGCCAGAATCTCGCGGCTGAGGTCATCTCGACACCCGAGCTGACGGCCAAGGTCACCGACTGCGCGGACCAGTTGCAGAAGGCCACCGTTGGCGGTTGATGCCCGCCCGACGGTGCTGCTGATCGTCGCAGTCGCAGTGACAGCGTGTTCCGGCGGATCCGCGTCGCCCGCACCGACCCCCGCGCCCACGTCCAGCCAGGCCGCGGTCGTCGCTGCCTTCTGCGGCCGGGTCGACGACCTGTCGGCCCAGGTGGACCAGTTGCAGGCATCGCCCGGCCCTCGGCTGGCGCGCGAGGTCGCCGAGTCGGCGTCGACGCTCACGGAGCAGTCTGTCGAGGTTTCCGAGGCCGTGGTGTCCGAGCCCGCGCTGACTGAGCAGCTGAACGGCTGTACGGAGAGGCTCCAGGCGATCAGCGCGGGCAACTGAGCGTTGTGACACCTCAACAGGGTGCTTCGGCGGATCACCCCCTACGCTTGGGTGTCATGGCGCCGGCTATGTCGCGAACCTCGGTGGGGTTCGATCTCCCTGACACGGAGCTCGAGGCCCGTCTTCTGCGTGGGCTGGCAGCCGTCGAGCAGCAACTCGCCGTGGCGGTGAAGAGCAGCGACGACTTCGTCTCCGAGACGTCCCGTCACCTCGTGGACGCCGGTGGCAAGCGGTTCCGCCCGCTGCTGACTCTCCTGGCCGCCGAGTACGGCGACTACGAAGCACCCGGGGTGGTCCCCTCTGCGGTGGTCGTGGAACTGACCCACCTGGCCACGCTTTACCACGATGACGTCATGGACGAGGCGCCCCGTCGCAGGGGTGCCGAGTCGGCGAACTCACGCTGGGGCAACACCGTCGCCATCCTCACCGGGGACTTCCTCTTCGCCCGTGCCTCCGACATCCTCGCCGATCTCGGCCCCGAAGCGGTGCGGCTGCAGGCGCGCACCTTCGAGAGGCTGTGTGTGGGGCAGATCCGCGAGACGGTGGGTCCGCGACCCGGTGCGAGCCCGGTCGACCATCACCTGTCCGTACTGTCCGACAAGACCGGCAGCCTGATCGCCACGTCGGCCCGGTTCGGGGCGATGCAGGCCGGGGCCGACGACGTCACGGTGGACGCACTCACCCGTTTCGGGGAACGCATCGGTGTGGCCTTCCAACTCGCCGACGACCTGGTGGACATCACGAGTGACCCGTCGACCTCGGGAAAGACCCCCGGTACGGATCTGCGGGAGGGGGTGCCCACGTTGCCCGGTCTTCTGGTCCTGTCCCGCGAGGACGGGACGAGGCTCGCCGAACTGCTCGCCCGCCCGTTGCCCGACGATGATGACCATGCAGAGGCGCTCGCTCTCCTGCGCGCCGACGAGGCCGTCGCGCAGGCGCGGGCGGAAGCGCATCGGTGGGCCGTCGACGCCGCGGAATGCCTGCGTCCCCTGCCCGACATCCCCGCGACCGCGGCACTGTCCGCCCTCTGCGACTACGTGGTCGACCGCACCGCCTGAGGCGACCGCAGATCTGCCCCGCAGGGCGATATCAGACCCGCTGGAAGCGATTCCTGCCCCCTACGGGGCAGACCTGCGGTCGGCTACAGGGACATCAGGCGGGTGGCGAGGTCGGTCATGACCTCCGTGGCACCGCCACCGATGCCCAGGATCCGGACATCGCGGTAGTGCCGCTCCACCTCGGATCCCGTCATGTAGCCGGCGCCCCCGAACAGTTGGACCGCTCTGTCGGCGACGAACTCCCCGGCGGCCACTCCGGTCTGCTTGGCCAGCAACGCCGGAAGGATCACCTCTTCTCCCGCGGCGTGGCGGGCGGCGACGTCACGGCAGTAGACCCGGGCCACGTCCACCTGGCGGTGCATCTCGGCGAGCATGTGGCGCACGACCTGACGGGAGGCCAAGGGCTTGCCGAACGTCTCACGCTCACTCGTCCAACGCGTGGCGAGATCCAGGCATCGCTGGCCGGTGGCATAGCCGGTGACGGCGAGGGTCAGGCGCTCCGTCACGAAGTGACGGGCCAGCGAGGCGAACCCCTGATCGAGGCCGAGGATGTTCGCTGCAGGAACGCGGACCCCGGTGAGTGACAACTCGGCCGTGTCGCTGCACCGCCACCCCATCTTGTCCAGGCGCCGTGTGACGGTGAAACCCGGGGTGTCCGTGGGGACGACGATGAGTGATACCCCCGCCGCGCCGGGCCCCCCGGTGCGCGCGGCCACCACCACGTGATCGGCACGTGTCGCCGATGTGATGTACGTCTTCGCGCCGTCGAGGATGACGTCGTCCCCGTCCAGGACGGCTCGGGTCCGGAGGTTCGCGACATCGGACCCACCATCGGGCTCCGTCACACCGAGCGCTGCGATGGCTTCGCCGGCCAGGACCGGTCGCACGAATCGATCGATCAGATGATCCGCCCCGGCGGTGTCCCCAGCCGCACGACGGCGCGCGGCCTCGTCCGCGATGTGCGGGGTGGCGATGCCATGCGTGAGCATCCCGGCCACGACACCACCGGTGCCTCCGCCCTCGAGGATCTGCTCGATGATCACGGTCATGTCGACCGTGTCGCCCCCCGACCCGCCGACCTCCTCCGCGAACCCGACACCGAGCAGGCCGAGGGCGGCGGCCCGCTTCTGCAACTCCATGGGCAGTTCGCCCGCGGCTTCCCACTCGTCGATGTGGGGTGCCACGTGGTCCTGCGTGAAGCCGCGGACCGCATCGGCCAGAGCCAGTCGTTCAGGAGTGCGGAAGGGGTCGTCGGTCATGCTCCGAACATACGCCGGTCGGGCCGATGGTCAGGCCGTGTCGCGGGGGAAGAACGTGCCCTGTCGCAATGCGAGGAAGGAGCGCACCGCCACCCAGACGAGGAACGCGGTGACCGCCGCGACCAGGGCCCAACCGAGGGCGATCGTCCAGCCCTTCGGATCGGTCGCCACCCACCGCAGCGCGTAGGACGCGACGGCGCAGTAGGAGAAGGTGAACGCCCAGAAGCCCATGCCGAAGGACAGTTTCCGGTAGACCGACAGGTAGAGGCGGATCTGCACCAGCACCATGAGAACCGCGAACCCGGCGAGCAGCAGTTGGCCTGTATCGGGTTCCCCGTCGTTGAGTGCGAACCAGGCGCTGCCGGCGACCACGACCGGGGCGACATCGATCGCCATCGTCGGGATCAGGCCCGGGGGCAGGGATTCCACGATGATGTTGCGGTTGTTGATGATGGAGCCCAGCAGCAGCCAGCAGATCCCGCCCAGCCCCACCGCCATGATGCCGAGCTCGCGGTACCCGAGTGCGGCGAAGGCGGTGCCGCTGATGAGTCCGGCCGCCACGGTGGGCAGGTAGTAGCCGGAGTGCAGCGAGGCCTCCGGGACCCCCGCACCCAGCCATGTCCCCGTCAGCCACCCGCCGAGCAGGACGACGGCCACGACGGCCGCTGCAGCGACCCAGACCGTCACCGTCGGGACCCAGATCATGAGTTCTGGAACGAGAACGAGGATCGTGATGGGGATGAGGGCCACGAAAGGCGCGGTGACCGGATGCGTCAGTTCTCGCGTCACGGTGGTGTGCCCGCGTCGCAGCCGGTCGACATAGGCGACCAGCAGCACCACCCACACCACCAGGGTCACGACGGTCAGCGCAGCCGCGACGGCCGCCGGTGCGCCCAGGTGTTCGGCCGCCAGCCGCCAGACCATGGCCAGACCTGCGAGGCCGAAGCAGATCGAGAAGGCATTGACCGGAACGACGATCGCATCGGGCCGGGCGGTGGTCGATGACACGGCGTCAGCCTATTGACCTGCCGCGGGCCGGGGAGCGGAACAGCCGACGAAGGGGCTCATCTGCTGGCAGGATTCCGTCATGAGAAGGCTGTCCGTCCTGATCCTGACAGTCGTCGGCCTGCTGTTCCCGCTCGTCGCCTGCTCGGCCACCGCCACCCTGCCCGCGCCGACGGTGACCGTCACCGAGACCGTCACCGCGCCCGCCTCCGGCGCACGGACGCCCACGGCCCCTCCCACGGTGGCCCGGGAATCCCCCTCCTCCGGCCTGCCCACCATTCCTGTCTCAGACCTCCCCCCCGAAGGGCAGCTCACCCTCGATCTGATCGCGGCCGGCGGCCCGTTCCCCTACAGCCAGGACGACCAGACGTTCCAGAACCGGGAGGGGCTCCTGCCCTCGCGCCCGTACGGCTTCTACCGCGAGTACACGGTCGAGACCCCCGGGAGTCCCGACCGCGGGGCGCGGCGCCTCGTCGCGGGGTCGGACGGTGTGGTCTTCTACACCGATGACCACTACAACTCCTTCAGCGAGGTGATCGAGTGACCTCCCCTCCGAGGATCCACCGCTGGCCCGACCCCGACTGGGCGCTGTCCTACGAACACCAGGTCGAGGCGGAGAACTGGCGGATCGTCCATCTCGACACCCGGATCCGCTGGGACAAGAAGGGCTTCCTCGCCGCCACTCGCCGCGGCTTCGGATTCCCCTCGTGGTTCGGCATGAACTGGGACGCTCTCGCGGACTCCCTCACCGACGTCCCCCCGCCGGATGCGGGTCTCCTGGTCGTGTGGGCCGGGTGGGGTCCCATGGCACGCATGTACCCGGGTGACTTCGCCGTGGCGACGGACATCCTCGCGGAGTTCGCCAACGACCGGACCGAGCATGCCGTCCTCGTGGCGCTGGTGGGGCCAGGGCCGACGGTGAGTCTCACTCCGGGGTAGCGGCGCGGTCAACGCTCCCCAGCACGTCGCCTCAGACCACGGTCCAGGTGTCCCGGCCCTCGAGGAGCTGGGTGAGATCGGTGGAGTCGGCAGGATCGCCGGCGGCCGCCATCTGGTCGCGCACCTCGCGGTCGTAGGACGGTCGCCTGACGTCGCGGAACACCCCGATCGCGGTCTTGTCGAGGGTCTCGGGATCGACCAGACGCGACAGCGCGAAGGCCACTCCCGGGTCCTCCGCGGCCGGGTTGTGGATGAGCAGCTCGCTCTCGTCGACGTCAGCCACCTCGACGACCCGCAATTGTCCATCGGTGCCGCGGACGACCCCGCGGTGGCCGTCCGCCCCGAAACGGACCGGCTGCCCCGCCTCGAGTCGGATGAGGTGCTCGTCGCGCACCCCGGCCTCCTTGAGCGGTTCGAAGGCGCCGTCGTTGAAGATGTTGCAGTTCTGGTAGATCTCGACGAGCGCAGCACCCTCGTGGGCAGCCGCAGCCGTCAGGACCTCGGTCAGGTGTTTGCGGTCCGAGTCGAGGGTGCGTGCAACGAAAGTGGCCTCCGCCCCCAACGCCAGCGACACCGGGTTGAACGGGTAGTCCAGTGAGC
>CAIWTL010000266.1 GCA_903915555.1 uncultured Micrococcales bacterium
GATGATCGGCGAGCTGTCCCTGTTCGACCCCGGTCCACGCGCCGCCACGGCGACCGCACTCACCGACGTCGTCGCGCGCGAGGTGGGCCACGACGCGCTTCGCCCATGGCTCTCGGGACGCCCCGAGGTCGCGGAGGCCCTACTGACGGCGCTGGCCCAGCGCCTTCGCAGGACCAACGAGGCCATGTCCGATCTCGTCTTCTCCGATGTCCCGGGCCGTGTCGCCAAGGCGCTGCTCGACCTGGGTGAGCGCTTCGGCGTCCCGGTCGAGGGCGGGGTGAGCGTCACCCATGACATGACGCAGGAGGAACTGGCGCAGCTCGTCGGCGCTTCCCGGGAGACCGTGAACAAGGCGCTCGCGGACTTCGCCTCCCGCGGCTGGATCCGTCTCGAGTCGCGCTCCGTGGTTCTCATCGACCACGAGCGTCTACAGCGTCGGGCCCGCTGAACGGTGGCGGGCCCGCCTCACCAGGCGGGATGCTGCGGCGACCGGCCGGTGAGGTACTCCCACTGCGCGGCAGCGCTGGCGTAGGCCGCGGGATACACGCCCGGGGGCAGCGGCTCGTAGACCATGGCCACCACCTCGGCGACGGAGGCCGCGCCCGCCTCGATCGCCGCGCGGACCTGGTCGAGACGTTCGTGGCGGTGCTGCACGTACTCGGCCAGCAGTTCGCCGGGACGGACGGCCGCGGGGCCATGACCGGGTAACGCATGGGCAAGCTCGTTGTCGTGCGCCAGGCGCCGCAGCGTCTCGAGCGACGCCAGGTAGTCCCCGAGCGAGCCGTCGGGCCACGCCACGACGGTCGTCCCCCGGCCGAGCAACGTGTCCCCCGTCATGACGGCCCGCTCGGCGACCAGATGGAAGGACAGGGAGTCGGAGCTGTGGCCAGGGGTCGCCACGACCGCCATCTCCACATCGCCGACCGCGAGCACATCACCCGCCCCCACCGTCCCGTCGCCCTGCCGCGGGTCGAGCGCCAGCACGGGCACGCGCAACGTCTCGGCCAGTCGGGCAGCCCCCTCGGAGTGGTCGGCATGACCGTGCGTCAGGAGGATGAGTTGGGGGCGCATGTCACGGCGTTCCAGCTCCAGTGCCACCGCTGCCAGATGGACGTCGTCCGCCGGACCCGGGTCCACCACGGCGCCCGCCGAGCCGGGCCTCCCGATGATCCAGGTGTTCGTCCCGTCCAGTGTCATCGGGGATGCATTGGGCGCCAGCACGCAGTACGCGGTGGGCAGGACCTCCCCGGACTGCCAGGGCTCGGTGGAACCGATGACGGGCGATCGGCCGCTCACCCGATCTCCTCCCCCGAATAAGCGTCCACGAGGTGCCACTCGACGTTCCCCGATCTCACCGTCGGGCGGGGTAGCAGCGGCCGGGGGCGGCGTCCGCGGGCGTCGTCGAGCACGTCGGCCACGGTCTCGAAGAGCGTCAAGCCGTCGAGCGCATGGACCGTCGGCGGCAACATCGTCATGGCTCCCCGCCGTACCCGGTCGACGGCATCCTGGGGGCGGAACCAGGAGGAGTGGTCGGACTCCACACCCAGATCGACCGCGACCTGGCCGATGGGCATGCGTGCCACGAGGAACCTGGTGTCGAATCGGCGCCGCTCGACCTCGGGCGTGATCCAGTGGCTCCACGGCGCGAAACTGTCACCGGCCACCCGGTGGCCCCCGCCCCTCAGCCACGGCCCGAAGCCCTCGTCACCGGGCGCGTCGCCCGCGGGGGCGTCGACGATGACCACGCCGGACTCCTCCCACGCCTCCCTGGCGGCGGCGGTCGTCAACGCTCTGAACGAGGCCGTCGGCGCGATCGGCTCGGGGGTCGCGAACGGCTCGGAGTCCGGACCCACCCAGGGGAGCGTGGCATCCGAGCCCTCGGCCCGGCCGCCGGGGAAGACGTAGGCTCCGGGCGCGAAGGCCATGCCACCGGCTCTGCGCTGCAGGAAGACCTCGGGACCCGCCGGGCCGTCCCGCAGGAGGATCACGGTGGCCGCATCGACCGCGTCCGGGA
>CAIWTL010000267.1 GCA_903915555.1 uncultured Micrococcales bacterium
CGGTGGCGCATGATGGGCGCATGACCGATTCAGGCAATCTCCTCGGACCCGAGCCGACCCTCCTTCCCGCCGACCCGGCGGTCGGGGAACTCGAACAGGGGCTCCCGCCGCGCGACGTCGTGCGACTGCATCCGGAGTCCAGTGCCGCGTGGGCCGCGGTCGCCGCGGAGACCGACGACGAACTCCAGCGCTACGCCTTCGCGCGGGTCGGCTACCACCGGGGGCTCGACGCATTGCGCCGCAGCGGATGGAAGGGTCACGGTCCGATCCCTTGGGACCATGACGCCAACCGAGGGTTCCTGTTGTGCCTCGCCGAACTCAGTCAGGCGGCCGGGCAGATCGGCGAGACGGCCGAACAGGAGCGCTGCGAGCAGTTCCTCGTCGACTCGTGCGGTCGAGCCTCCGTCGACCTGGTGTCCTGACGGCCCGGCAGGTACTCAGCCGGGATCGGGAACTCAGTCCTGGCCGCCGTTCCGGCCCTTGACGGGCATCGAGTTGATGGCGGCCCGGCCCCGCTCGAAGGTCGCCCGAACCAGGTCGAACTCGCTGGCGCGCCTCGTCTGCGCGGCCTCCCGCTTGGCGGCGAAGCGCTCCTGCAGCGCCTGCTCGGCTTCCTTGATCCTTCGCAGTGAATCGGCCTTCGCCCGGGCGATCTGCGCGCTGAACCGCTCCTTCACTGCCTCGACATTGTTGCGGTAACGCGTGTTGATGAGGTTGACCTCGTCCTGCCGGGTCGAGGTGAGGGACGAGATGGTCCGCTGATTCGCCTGGATCTCCTCGCGCAGTTGCCGTCGGACCGAGGCCTTCTTCGCACGGTCCAACTTCCGCTGAAGTCTCTTGTTCTCCGTCTGAAGCCGGTCGATCTTGCCGTTGTACTCGCTGGTCACCCGGTCGACTGCGGCGTTCTTGTTGGACGTCAACGTCTGGATCTGACCGGCGCGGTTGCGCTTGAGCTGAGCGACCTCGGCGCGGCGGTCGTTGCGCATCTTGCGGACCTTCTCGCGGCTGGCTTGGCGCTGCTGCTTGGCGGAGGCGATGGAGGCCGCATAGAGGCTGCGGACCTTGTTGTTCGCGTCCTTGCGCCGGGTCTCCAGGGTCTGGCGGTACTTGGCGATCTGCTGCTGTGTCGCCGGGTCGTTGCGCTTCGACTCGAGGGTGCTGACGTAGGACTTCAGTTTCTGGTACTCGGTCGTGCTGCGGATGCCGGCAGCGGACGCCGGGGCGACGAGCCCGACGAGCATGGCGAGCGCCAGAAATGGTGTCAGGAAGAGGGTGGCAACGGTGCTACGGCGGATCATGGCGGCAAGCCTACCTGCCGGCACTGCGGCGGGAGCGGTCCCGGGCGTCGGGGAAGGTCCCCACACCGATCCCGTGGGTGAAGCGAGTGGTGCCACGGTCACCACCTGTGTTCTACTCGAAGCGGTCGGCGCTGTCGATCCTGCGGGGGTTGAGAACTCCAAGGTGATGGGAGCGACGATGAGTACTGATCGCCGAATGGTGGCCATGGCCACGGCCGGCCTCGTGGCCTGCGGTGCCCTGTCGGTCCCGGTGGTCGCGTCCCAGGCGGCGCCGGACGGCGCGCTGCCCTCGATGGCGACGGCCGCGCCCGACAAGGCCACCCCACGTCGGCTCCTGTTGAGCGCCGACGGGCCACGCCGGGTGGTGGCCGACAATCACGTCCGTTTCACCGGCCACACCCCCAAGGGCCGGAAGATGACGGTCGCGTTGCAGCGGCGCAAGGCCACGTCGCAGGGGCCCTGGCGCACCATCGCCACCCGCACCGCGGCCGGTGAGTTCCGGATGCGGGCGCTCATGCCGCAGGGGCGGCACGCTTTCCGGCTGTCGGCACCGGCGCCGGGGCCGGATCTGCGGAGCGGCGGGGTGACCCTGCGCGGCGCCGAGGCTCCGTTCACGGCGCTGACCATGCCGCAGCAGCAGGACAGCCAGCAGGTCCTCGATGCCATCGCCAACGCCGATCAGTCGGTGCAGATCGTGGTCTACCAGTTGGGCGCACAGGACATCCTGGCGGCGCTGCAGCAGGCGAAGAAGCGGCTCGCCGCCAATGATCCGAAGCAGCCCGTGATCCGGATCATGACCAACAACCAGTGGTACTCGCAGCCGAAGTCCGCGAGCAACTACGCCTACGTGAGCAAGATGGCGAAAGCCTTGGGCGTCGGGAGCAACGGGGTTTCCGACGACGGGGTGGTGCAGTTCAACTACACCGCCAACAACTTCTCGCTGACCCACCAGAAGACGATCCTGATCGACACCCGTCGCCCCGACGGCAGCGCCTACTCCTCCGCCGACCAACTGCCGGATTCCGCACAGGC
>CAIWTL010000268.1 GCA_903915555.1 uncultured Micrococcales bacterium
CAGCAGGCCCTCGCCGTATCGCGTCACGAAGGCGATCCGGGAGCCGGTCATCTCGCCGATCCAGCGGATCCGATGCCCGATCCAGCCGGGGTGGACCGAGGTCTGGGCGAGGATGACGGTGCCGCTGGGGTCGCGCCACTCCTCCGAGGCTCCTTCGGGCAGCAGTCGGCGCAACATCTGCCCCGTGGACCAGGCGACCGTGGCGACAGTCGGGATGCCGAGACGCTCATAGATCTCGGCGCGCTTCGGGTCGTAGATGCGGGCGACCACATTGGTGACGCCGAAGGTCTCGCGGGCGACGCGCGCTGCCAGGATGTTGGAGTTGTCGCCGCTGCTGACCGCTGCGAACGCGTGGGCGCGGTCGATACCCGCCTCCCGCAGTCGGTCGCGATCGAAGCCCACTCCGGTCACGGTCTGCCCCTGGAAGCCCGGCCCCAGACGGCGGAACGCAGCGGGGTCGCGGTCGACGACGGCCACCGAATGGCCCTCTTCCTCGAGTTTCACGGCCAGCGCCGAGCCCACGCGACCGCACCCCATGATGACGATGTGCACCTCGGCCCTCCCGGCTCGAACGCATCCACGCTACACGCCAACGGGGTCGGTGCATGGGGGGGATTGGCACCGTCAGCCCTCCCGGTCCTACGATCGAGCCGTGTCCGTGTCGGAGTACGCCAAACGCATCGTCGTCGGGCGGGCGCTCCGTAGCGACAAACTGGAAGAGACGCTGCTGCCCAAGCGCATCGCCCTCCCCGTCTTCGCCTCGGACGCCCTGTCCTCGAACGCTTATGCCACGCAGGAGATCCTGGTCGTCCTGGCGCTGGGCGGCGCCTCCCTCTACTCGTTCGGTCCCTGGATCGCGGCGATGGTCATCGTCGTGTACTTTGTGGTGGTCGCCTCCTATCGGCAGAACGTGCATGCCTACCCGTCAGGAGGGGGCGACTACGAGGTCGTGTCCACCAACATCGGGCCGCGGGCAGGTGTCCTGGTGGCGTCCGCACTGCTCGTCGACTACGTCCTCACCGTCGCGGTGTCGATCTCAGCCGGGGTCGCGAGTCTGGCGTCCATCTCGGACTTCGTCGCCGAACACACTGTGCTCATCGCCCTGGTCGCGATCGCGGGCATCACCTTCCTGAACCTGCGTGGCGTCCGGGAGTCCGGCTCACTGTTCGCGATCCCCACCTACTTCTTCATGATCGCCATCGCGGCCATGGTTCTCACGGCGATCGTCAAGGCGACCACCGGCCAGGTGATGCTGGCCGAGAGTGCGGGGTGGGAGATCAGGGCGGAGCACGAGTACGCGGGTCTGGCCCTGATGTTCCTCGTCGCGAGGGCCTTCTCGTCCGGGACCACTGCCCTCACCGGTATCGAGGCGATCGCCAACGGGGTGCCCGCATTCAGGCAGCCGAAGAGCCGCAACGCGGCGTCGACACTCCTGGCGCTGGGGCTGATCGCGACGACGATGTTCGCGGCGATCACCTATCTCGCCATCTACACCCAGGTCAAGGTGACGGACAACAATGCGGACCTGATCGGACTGCCTCCCGGCCAGGATCAGAAGACCGTCGTCGTCCAGATCGCCCAGGCGGTCTTCGGTGACCTCACCATTGCGGTGGCAGTCGTCTCCATCGCCACGGCCCTCATCCTGGTGCTCGCAGCGAACACGGCCTTCAACGGTTTCCCGGTCCTGGGTTCGGTGCTCGGCCGGGACGGCTACCTGCCCCGCCAACTGCACACGCGCGGTGACAGGCTGGCCTACAGCAACGGGATCCTGGCCCTCGCCGGTGCTGCCGCCCTGCTGGTGTTCATCTTCAGCGCCAATGTCAGTGCGCTCATCCAGCTGTACATCGTCGGCGTGTTCATCGCCTTCACCATGAGTCAGATCGGGATGGTCATCCACTGGACGAGACTCCTGAAGGGGCCCGGCGCGGCCGACCGGCGCCGGTCGATGATGCGCTCCCGCACCATCAACTTCATCGGTGCCTGCCTGACCGGGAGCGTGCTGGTCATCGTCATCGCCACCAAGTTCACCCGTGGTGCGTGGATCGTGTGTGTCCTCATCCCCCTGCTGTACCTGCTCATGGTGGGCATTCACCGCCACTATGCGCGGGTCAGCGAGGAACTGGCCCTCGACCGCGAGGACGAGAAGGTCATGCTCCCCTCTCGAGTGGTCGCTCTCGTCCTCGTGTCCAAGATCCATAAGCCCACATTGCGTGCGCTGTCCTATGCGCGTGGCTCGCGCCCGGCTGTCCTCGAGGCCATCACCGTCAATGTCGAACCGGCGGACACGAAGGCGCTGATGGACGAGTGGGAGCGTCGGGAGATCCCGGTTCCCCTCAGAGTCCTGGACTCGCCGTACCGGGAGATCACCCGTCCGGTGGTCAACTACGTCAAGGGTCTGCGCCGGGAATCGCCGCGGGACCTCGTGACGGTGTACATCCCGCAGTATGTGGTCGGACACTGGTACGAGCACCTGCTCCACAACCAGTCGGCGCTCCGGCTCCGGGCCCGCCTGATGTTCTCCAAGAACGTCGTACTGGTGACGGTCCCGTGGCAGTTGTCCTCGGCTGTCGACCCCGGTTACCTCCCCGAGAACGAGATCGCCGCCGCGGTGCGTATGGGGATCGCCGATTCGCCCGACGTCGAACGCAAGGGGCCGGACGGAACCGGCGCGTGATCGAGGTCACCGTCGACCGGATGGCGCACGGTGGATCCGCTGTCGGTCGTGTCGACGGGCAGGTCATTTTCGTGCGCGGCGCA
>CAIWTL010000269.1 GCA_903915555.1 uncultured Micrococcales bacterium
CCGGCGTAGGTGCGCATCATCCAGGGACGGTCCTTGGCGTCACTCACGTCTGCCTCCAGGTGGTGGGGATCATGACCCAGAATATCCGCTTCACCACCGTCGCCCTCATCCGCGGGGCGGCACCGCCCCCGGCTGTGGCGTCTCGAGCGTCGCTCAGCCGGAGTAGTCGTAGAAGCCGCGGCCGGTCTTGCGACCCAGGTCACCGGCGACGACCATCCGCTGGAGCAGTTCGGGGGGTGCGAACTTCTCGTCCTGGGTGTCGTTGTAGATGTTCTGCGACGCGTTGGTGAGGATGTCGACGCCCGTCAGATCCGCGGTCTGCAGCGGTCCCATGGCATGACCGAAGCCCAGTCGGCAGGCGACGTCCACGTCCTCGGCGGTGGCCACCCCGTTCTCGACGAGGCGGGCCGCCTCCATGCACAGAGCGGCGATCAACCGCGTCGTGACGAATCCCGCGACGTCTCGATTCACGACCACACACGTCTTTCCGACGCTCTCGGCGTATTCGCGGGCCCGGTCGAGGGTCTCGTCACTTGTCTTGTAGCCACGCACCAATTCGCACAACTGCATCATCGGAACGGGCGAGAAGAAGTGGGTGCCGACCACGCTCTCGGGGCGGCTCGTGGCCGCGGCGATCCGGGTGATCGGGATGGCGGAGGTGTTGGTGGCCAGAACCGCGCCTTCCGGGGCCGCCTTGTCGATGGCGGCGAACAGTTCGGTCTTGACATCGAGGTTCTCGAACACCGCCTCCACGACGATGTCCGCCGACGCGACCGCCTCCTCGAGCGATGTGGTGGTGGAGATCCGGGCGAGGGCGGCGTCGGCCTCCTCCTGGGTCAGCGACCCTTTCGAGACGAACCGCGCCAGGGACTTCTCGATCCCGTCGATGCCCCGCGCGATCGCTGCATCGTCCACGTCCCGGATGACCACGTCGTGCCCGGCGACCGCCGACACCTGTGCGATACCCGAACCCATCAAGCCTGCCCCGATGACCGCCACTGTGCTCACTTGGCACCTCCTGCCGCCCCACGATAGGCGGGCGGCACTGCCGCCCCGGCACGGGGGTGGCCGGGGCGACGATCGGTCAGGAGGTGGGCGGATTGGGCGGCTTGAAGGAACTGGCCTGCGCTGCTCCGGTCCACCATGTGCGGCCGCTCAGGTAGGCGAAGATCGGCGTGTTGGGAATGTTGTTCTGGCTGTTCTTGACCGACCAGCCGGACGTGTTGCCGAGCGGGGCACCGATCCACGACTGGACCTCCCACGTACCCGCGGCGGGGATCGCCTCGACCTGGACCTTGATCCACGACGACGTGTCGTCGGTCCAGTAGGTCGCACTGGACTCGCTGAACTGCGACCACGCCCCACCCGACTGGTAGCTCGAGGGGTACGGCGACGGGGTCTGGTTGATCGCGTCGTAGAACACCTGCTCCGCGGTCATCTTGCTGTTGCTGGAGCCGTTGTTGGACGGACCCTCCTGCGCCAACTCCGACACCGAGCTCCACGTCACGGACGCCCGACCGGTGTTCTGGGGGTTCCAGAAGGTCTGCACCGCCGACCCGTACCCGTTCGGGTTGATCTGGTACTCCGCTCCGTCCGGGTCGTTGAGCTCGAGGTTGAAGTAGCGGGATGCCTCGTAGGCCCAGTCCCATGAGCTGGAGGGGAGGCAGCCGCTGGTGTCGCCGTCCGACCCACACGCGTCCGTCCCGGTCGCGTACATGGTGACCGGCGGGGACCCGCTGTAGTTGTTCGGGCTGTACTCCACCATGTTGAGGTACTGGTTGTACCACCAGGGCCCGGTCATGGCGGTCGGCGTGAACGACTGGTTCGCGTTGGCGTTCGTGTCCGGGATCATGGTGGCCGCGCTGCCGTCGGTGTTCCAGATCGGCGGCGGCGCGATCATGCCGCCGGGCAGTGCGTTGATACCTGCCCCCGAGGAGATGATCCCGATCTCGTCGCTGTACAGATCGGCGGGGAAGGCCGCGGTGATGTTGGACTGGTAGACGCAGTAGTTCGGCGTGGTGGGCATGGAGCCGGAGTCGCACACCGGGCTGTCCCCATCGGGATTGCTGCCACCGGCGATGATGTCGGCGTTCTCCCACTCCCCGTAGAAGTTGTAGTACTCGTTCTCCAGGATGAACGCGTTGTACAGGATCGTGCCCCAGTACTGCAGGTTCGACTGCAATGCCTGCACCTGCCACTGCGTGTACCACTCGACGCCCGACTCGTAGTTCTGGTTCAACTGTTGCCACGCCGACGGCTGACCGCCGGCCGTGCCGAACAGTGAGTTGTTGACGTCCTGAGCGCAACTCGTGTTGAGGCCGTCCCACTGCGGAAGGTCGTCCATCAACGACGTGTTCGACGAGTTGATCGGGTACTGCGAGGCCTTGCTGAGCAGTTGCTGGTAGTCGTAGTAATAGGTGTTCACGTCCGACGCACACTGCTCCGACCCGGAGATGTCGATCGTGTACTGCATGTACGCCAACTGGTCGGACAGATACGTGAGTTGCTCACTGATGCAGGTCAGCTCGGTCAGGACCGCGTTGACGTCAGCCTGCAGCACCGTGGTCTCGGAGTCCGAACCCAACGGCGACAACAACATGCCGGTGATGCCATCAGCCGACGTCGCGGGGGTCCCGGCGTACTCCAACAACCCACCGATGCCGATCGCCGCGACGTTGGAGATCACCTCGTCCGAGGACGACGACCCGCTCGACGGCACCGGCACGTCACACACCGACGAGTCGGCCGCCTCCGCCGCACTCACCGTCTGCCCTTGGACCTGCCGGGGACCACTGGTCATCGCCGACGTAGGTCGCAGCCCCCGCATCGGCTTGTTCGCTTTCGCCTTGCGCGCCAGCTTTGCGGTGAAGCCGTCGAAACCGCCCTTCGTGCTTCGGATCTGCTTCACCAACTGCCGATAGCCCACGTGACTGTTGCGGAACTGCATGGACCACGACAGTGCCGTCTTGGAGAACCCGAGGCTGCGCATCACCTTCTTGGTCGCCTTGGCGTAGCCCTTCTCCTGGGTCGCCAGTCGTGAGGCCGCGGTGGACGCCAGCGAGATCTGGGTGGTGGGCGTGTGCTTCTTGAGCGCGAAGACGCGGGCCTTCATGCGGCCCTTGAACGGTTTCCCCGCCGCCTTGCCGCCGACCACCGTCACCGTCAACGGCAGGCGCGGCAATGCTCCCTTCCGGAATGGCACTCCGAAGGCCCCGGTCGGCGTCGTGACCCCGCGTGCGACCACACAGCCCGTGCGATCCTTCACCGTGAACTTCCCACGCGAGAGCCCGGCGCGGGGACCGAAATACGCCCAGCCGTCCATCATGCGGGTCTGCTTCACCCCCGCCACGGCCGTTTCGGCCGACGTCGGCGCCGGGAATCCGCGCGCCGGCCTCTTCCGCGGCGTGCACTGCGCCACTGTGACCTTCGGTGTCGGCGTGCGCGCCGCCTGGGACACGACATCCTGCGCTGTCGCTGTGACGGCGGCCGCGTCCGTCGCCGGCGACCCGGCGGCAGCAGGCGCCAGGGCGGACATCGCGACCGAGACGGTGAGTATTGCGACGGGGACCGATCTGAGCATGCGAGGAACCTAGCCCGGCCGGCGCCAGTCGCTCAACGTAATCTTCCTGATCCGGAACGTGATAACGCTCTCACCGCAGGAAGTCCGCCACCCAGTCATCTCCCGGATCCGCGAGCAGGGCGTCCGGTACGGCCACCCGTGACAGTCGACCATGCCGCATGACCGCCACCCGGTCGGCGAGCGCGAAGGCCTCGTCCTGGTCGTGCGTCACGTAGAGCACCGTCGCACCGGTTGCGGCGAATGCGTCCGCGAGCACCGCGACCATCTCGCGGCGCAGCACCCGGTCCAACGACCCCAGCGGCTCGTCGAGCAGCACCACGGCCGGTTCGGGCGCCAACGTCCGGGCCAGCGCCACCCGTTGCCGCTCGCCACCGGAGAGTTCATCGATGCGGGCCGACCCCCGGTCGGCCAGCCCCACGAGCTCGAGCATCTGCGCGACCCGGGCATCGCGGATCCGGCGCGGGACGTTCTGCATCCGCAGCCCGAAGGCGACGTTGCCCGCCACGTCGAGATGAGCGAAGAGGGCATGCTCCTGGAACATCAACCCGACACCGCGCCGGTAGGTCGGGACCGCGGCCAGGTCGCGGCCGTCGACCTCGACGCGGCCGGCCGCCAGGGCTTCGAGTCCCGCGACCGCGCGCAGGAGCGAGGACTTGCCGCACCCGCTCGGCCCCAGGATGGCCACGGTGGACGCGGGGGCCACGTCGAGCGAGACGTCGTCCACCGCCACCCGGTCCCCGTATCGCACGGTGGCTCCGGTGATACCCAGGCCGGCCCTAGACATGGGAACCCCCGGGGACCCGCAACCGGTCGGTCACCAGGACGGCGGCGGCCGTCATCGCGATGAGGACACTCGCCAGGGCCATCGCCTGCCCCTGGTTGACCTCACCCGGCGTCCCGAGGAGGCGATAGATGGCGATGGGCACCGTGGGACGATCCCCTCGCGCCACGAAGAGTGTGGCTCCGAACTCTCCCAGCGAGATGGCGAAGGCGAACCCGAGCGCCACGGCCAGGGCACGGCTCACCATGGGCAGCTCGACCCTCAGCACCACCTGCCAGGGGCTCGCGCCGAGCGTGGCGGCGGCCTGCCGGACACGCGGTCCGATGGCATCCAGTGCCGGCAGCACGGCACGCACGACGAAGGGGGTGGCGATCAGCGCCTGGGCGACCGGCACCAGCCAGCCGGATCCCCGCCACGCCAGGGGAGGTGTGTCGAAGGCCAACAGCAGTCCGAAACCCAGCACCACCGCCGAGACCCCGAGGGGGATCAGCAGCCACGAGTCCGCCCAGCGCCGCCGGGCCGAGCGCGACAGCAACCAGGCGACGACGGTTCCGACACCCGTGGCCAGGACAGCCGCGAGCGCGGCGAAGAGCAGGGAGTTCCCGACGGCTGTCATCGGCGGGACGAACAGTACCGAGTCCTCCCGGGCCGTGGTCAGACCCGCGTAGTTGGCCAGACCCCACGCCTGACCCACCCGCAGCGCGCGGGCCACCACGACCACGATGGGACCGAGGAACACCAGGAGCGAGACAGCGACGAACAGTGTCACGACGCCGCGATCCCGCTTCGTGGCAGGTTCGCGCAGCGCGCCTCGGGTGGCGACCTCACCGATGCGTGCCGACAGCCGCACCTGCGCCACGAGCAGTACGACGACGATCAGTACCTGCACCAGGGAGAGCAGCGCCGCCGCAGGGAGGTCGTAGAGGAAGAGCGCCTGCCGCTGTATCTCGACCTCGATGGTGGCCTGACCCGGGCCGCCGAGCAGCAGCACGATCCCGAAGGAGGTGAAGGTGAACAGGAACACGATCACCCCGGCGGACCAGATGGCCGGCGCCAACCTCGGCAGCGTGACCGACCGGAACACCGTCAACGGACTGGCTCCCAGACAGGCGGCGGCCTCCTCCGGGCGCGGATCCAGTTGTCGCCAGTAGGAACCGACGAGGCGCAGTACCACAGCGAGATTGAAGTAGACGTGTGCGACGAGGATCGCGAGGAGCCCCCGGTCCGATCCAGTGGGAAGCACCGCGGCCAACGGGCCCTGATCGGACAGCAGCCCTCCCACGGCTGCGGCCACGACTACCGTGGGCATGACGAACGCCACGACGGACAATGCCTCGATCGTGCCGCGGAACGGGAACCGGAACCGGGCGAGCACCCACGCCCCCGGCAGTCCGATGACCACCGTCAGGATCGTGGACAGGGTCGCCTGGACAACGGTGAACGTGATCACCTGCACCGCGGAGGAATCGATCCCTCGACCGGTCGCGGTGAAGGCCGTCGCGAAGAGGGTGGCGACCGGGTAGACGAAGAAGAGTCCGAAGAACAGCAGTGGGACGATCCACAGTGTCCGGCTCAGGGCGCGCATGATGCCTCAGCGCTGCATGATGTCGGTCCAGCGCGACACCCATTCGTCGCGTCCCGCCGCCACCTCCGCCGGGGGAACCGACAGGGGTTCCTCGGGCACCTGTGCGTGATCGGTGAACACCCGGGGCAGGGCGGTACCGGGGACGACCGGGAAGACGAAGTTACTGAGGGGCAG
>CAIWTL010000270.1 GCA_903915555.1 uncultured Micrococcales bacterium
CACCGTGCCCGCGGTCACGGCTGAACTGGCGGCACCGGCCAACGCTGAAACGCACCCGGCTGACACCGTGGTGCACCCGTCGGCCACGCCCGAGGCGCAGCCGTTCAGCCAAGAGGAGATCGACAAGATCCTCACCGACCTGCACGCCGCAGGAACCAACCCCGACAACGCCGTCCTGGCCGACCTCGGCAACAGCATGGTGCTGTGGATCGAGGTCATCGAGGACTACCCCGAACTGGCCAAATGGTTGGCCAGCACCAAGGAGTGGCGTTGGCCGCGCATCCTGGGCACGCCCAGGTTCGCGGTGTCCCACACCTTGCCGGGCCGCAAGGTCCGCAAGGAGGACGTCTACTGGGGCCGCGACGGCGTGATCTACCTCTAGGGCAGTGGGATGCCCATCGGGATGGACATCACGGCCGACGACACCATGACCGCGCTGCGACGCGTGGAACTGGTGCGTCTCATCGCGCAGTGGAACGCCAACCACCCCGACAACAAGGTGTGGTGGCGCAAGCGTCGCCTCACCGGCCCGCCCACCCCGCTGACCACGGAACAGGGCAGCCACGACGTTGAAGCGGCGTAAGTCACGCCGCTTTCAATAGAAGGGAATAGTTCATGGCACTCAATGCAAAGGATGTGGTGACGGCCGTCGAACTGCTGGGCAAGTCCATGCGACACGCCCAACAGATGCATGAGTATCTGGCGCAGGCGATGGAAGTACTTCGCTCCGTGGAAAGTGTCAGGAAACACCACCCCTTCCCCACCCGTTCTCTCAGCGTCGTCGAAGAGTACGACGAGTACTGGGAGCACTACGGGTGAACAACGGCCCGTCCGTCCCCGGCCCAATCGGGGGCGGGCGGGCCACCATCCACGCCACACGAAGGAGAACAATCGTGGACACAGTAACAATTCGAGATACCAAGCAACGTGCTCGGCATTTCACCGAATCGATGCACATCGACAAGTCCTGCCAGGACACCGAGATTGAGGCCTACCGGGTACTCAACTCCAGCCTGGTCGCTGACGACGACATCGCCCAGGACACGCTGGACTTCTACGTCCGTGTCAACCAGCTGCTGCACGGCACTCAACCCATCGGCGACTCCGAGTTGCTCGACGAGTTGATGCGGATCCGCGTCATGCACCGAGACATGCGCGATCACATCAAGATGTCCGGGTCGGTACTGGTCGGCAAGTACTGCAGCATCGGCACCATTCAGTACTGCAAAGACGTGCGACGGAAGGTGTCGGTGACGCTGGGCGACGTGTTCGGCGACATGACCAAACTGGATCACCGGAGGTTCTGATGGCGGACTATCGGTTGTGTCCAGACTGTGGTGGCTTCGTCATCATCGCTCGGATCAACAAGCGCACGTCTGAACTCCGCACGTAGTGGCGATTTTTGACTGCTGCCACTCGGGCGATAACACGCGCGACTTCTCTGCCGAAGGCGGGGGGTCCGACGTACGGGTGCGGCGTTTCAAACCCCTGCTGCCGCGGCTGCAGGCACTCCTGCCGATGCGGCCCTGGGAGCAGTTCCTATTCGCCCCTGTCCTGCGGCGGGAAGACTTGATGGCCCTGCCTTTGGAGCAGG
>CAIWTL010000271.1 GCA_903915555.1 uncultured Micrococcales bacterium
CATGAGCGCCGGCGCCCCTGCCATCGCCCCTGCACACACGGCGATGGCCGAGTACGTGACGGAAGAGTCCGGATTCCCGGTGGGATGGACGACGGAGTGGACCCAGTGGCCCCATGACGCGCGACTGGTGCTCCGGTGCATGACATTTCCCCCACGCTGGGACCTGCTCGTCGATGCGTTCCGGGAGAGTTACCTGCTGGCGACGCAGGACCCGTCCGGGTACCGCGCGATGTCACTGTCCGCGAGTCGCTCCCAGTACGACTACTGCTCCCGGGAGGTGGTCGGCACGGCGCTGACCCGATTCCTGGCGGACCTCCCCTGACGGGTGCCGTCGTATCCTTCTGCAACGGCATCGGGCGAACGCGCCCGGGCCGGTCAGGCCCAGGGGGTGACGACATGACCACGGCGACGCCGCGGCTCCCCTCGCATGTCCCCCTGATCGACGGGGCGCGGGCCGTCGCCGCCTTCCTGGTTCTCCTCACCCATGCCGGCAGCGTGACCGGAGCCACCGAGCGGCTGCCCTTCGGCTTCGTATTGGCGCGGGGCGACTGGGGCGTCGCCCTCTTCTTCATCCTGTCGGGCTTCCTGCTGACCAGGCCGTGGGTGCGCTGGCGGCTCCAGGGCGGCCGGACACCCTCGGTGGGCGACTACTTCCGCAAGCGGGCCGCGCGTATCCTGCCCGCGTACTGGATCGCCCTCTTGGCGGTCTTCCTCCTGCTGCCCAACCCGGTCACGACCCAGAGCGTGGTGAGCAATGTCCTCATCGCCCAGGTGTACACAGGAGATCTGCTGAACGGCTTCTTCCAGACCTGGAGCCTGTCGACCGAGGTGGCCTTCTACATCCTCCTGCCCCTTCTGGCGCCCCTGCTCATCCGCGGGTCCGCGCGTCGCTCGCTCGTCGCCGTGGGGCTGATCGCTGTGATAGCCCCGGCCTGGATCGTCCTGTGCAAGGGGACGCTCTTCGGACTCCAGTTCCCCTACGCGGTGCTGTGGCTGCCCGGCCACCTGGACTGGTTCTGCGCAGGGATGGCCCTCGCGATCCTGGAACGCCGGATCCGCACTGGCGACCTGCCCGCGCCGCTGGTGGGGACCGGACGGTGGCTGGCGGCTTTCGCTGTCGTGTGGCTTTTGGTCCTCTCACCGCTCGGTGGCCCCTACGTGATGGCCGGGATGTCGCCCGGGGCTGCGGTGCTCAAGGAGTTCCTGTACGGAGCGAGTGCCTTCCTGCTGCTCGGCGCGATGCTGCAACCGAAGGCCGACCGAACGCTGCTGGGTCGAACCCTGGACTCCCGGGTCATGGTGTGGGCCGGCGCGGTGTCCTACGCCTTCTTCCTGTGGCACAACCTGGTCATGGACTACGTGCGCGCCGCCCTGTTCGCGACGATCGGATCCGCCGGCCTTCTGCTGACGGTGGTGGGGACGACGGCTATCACGCTCGTGGTCTCGGCCGTGTCCTACCACCTGGTGGAGCACCCGGTGATGCGCAGGTTCGGCCGTACCTCGGGTGGGTCGGTCTCACCGACGCACCCGGTGGGCGGTCCCCGTGTCTGACCACGGCACCAAGGGAGAGCAGGCCGTGACCCCGAGCCGGTCGGCGCCGGAAGGTGGTCGCTCGGGTCGCGCGCGGGAACTCGCCCTCGTCTTCCTCACCCTGCTCGTCGCCGGCATCGCCATGAATCTAGTGATCATCCCCCGGGTCTACGTCACGGCACCCGCGGACGGCGTCGTGTACCTCGATGCCTTCGAACGGGCCTACGCAGGTCGCATCACCGTCCAGGGCGACCAGGTGTCCCCCACTGTCATCGATCGGGTCGTCTGCTCGGACCGCATCCCGGATCCCTTGATCGTC
>CAIWTL010000272.1 GCA_903915555.1 uncultured Micrococcales bacterium
ACCTCCCCGATCTTCTTCTGGAACAGGACCCCACGGGTGATGGGGTAGTACTTCACCAGGCCCTTGGTGACGATGACCGGCTCATGAGGGGACTCCACGGGAATACACCTCCTCGGCGAACCAACACCGGCTCTCGTGTCGCGGCGCCACGGTCACGAGGGAGGGCGCCTCACCACCGCGGCAACGATCGGTGGACAGCGGGCAGCGAGGATGGAAGGCACACCCGCTGGGCACCGCGTAGAGGCTCGGTGGCAGACCCTTGATCGCCGGCAGCCGCTCCTCCCGCCGGTCGATCGCCGGGATCGACTTGAGCAGCCCCAAGGTGTAGGGGTTGGCCGCATGGCCGTAGATCTGATCGACGGGCCCCTGCTCCATCGTGCGCCCCGCGTACATCACGGAGATGTCATCGGCGATGTCGGCGACCACGCCGAGGTCATGGGTGATGAGGATCAGCCCCATGTCGGTCTCGCGTTGGAGTTCCTGCAGGAGATCCATGATCTGGGCCTGCACGGTCACGTCGAGCGCAGTGGTGGGTTCATCGGCGATCAGGATGGCGGGCTTCAGCGCGATCATCATCGCGATCATGATCCGCTGGCGCATCCCGCCGGAGAACTGGTGTGGATAGGACCCGAACCTCTCAGCCGCCCCAGGGATGCCGACGCGCTGAAGGACGTCGATCGCAGCGTCCTTGGACTCACCCCTGCTCATCCCTCGGTGGACCCGGAACATCTCCGCCACCTGGTCACCGATGCTGGTCACCGGGTTCAGCGACGACAGGGCGTCCTGGAAGATCATCGCGATCTGATTGCCCCGGATCTCCCGGTACTCGCCCTCCGCGAGCCCGATGAGTTCCTTGCCGCGAAAGGTGATCGACCCGCCGCTGATCAGCGCGGGAGGCGTCTCGAGGATGCCCATGATCGCCTGTGCGGTCACCGACTTGCCGGAGCCGGACTCGCCCAGGATCGCGAGCGTCTCACCACGGTCCACGGTGAAGGAGACCCCGTTGACCGCACGCGCGACACCGTCACGGGTCGCGAACTCGACCTCGAGGTCCGCCACCGCCAAGAGAGGCTCGTCCATCACTTCCTCATCTTCGGATCCAGGGCCTCGCTGACCGCCTCGCCCAGGAGGATGAACGCGAGCACCGTCACGGTGAGGAAGCCGGCGGGGGCGAAGAGAGCCCACGGCGCCCGGAAGAAGAAGCTCTGCGCATCGGCGATCATGGTGCCCCATGAGAAGTCCGGTGGCTGGATACCGAGACCGAGGTAGGAGAGCGTGGCTTCGGCTCCGATGTAGAGGCCGAGGCTGATGACTGCCACCACGATCGTCGGACCGATCGCGTTCGGCAGGATGTGACGCGTCATGATTCGCCAGTTGCTCGCCCCCAGCGCCCGCGCGGCGACAGTGTAGTCCTGGGCTTTGGCTTCCAGGACCTTCCCTCGGATCAGACGGGCGTCGAGTGGCCAACTCAAGAGCGCCAGCGCAAGCACGACCCCGACCGCCCCCGGGAGGTCGATGGCGGTCAGGAGGACGATGGCGCCGAGGATGTAGGGAACGCCCAGGAAGATGTCGATCAGCCGGGAGATCCCGGAGTCCACCACACCGCCGAAGTAGCCGGCGACGAGCCCGATGAATGCTCCCACCAGAGTTGTCGCGACTGCGGCCACGATGCCCACCAGCACGCTCGTGCGGGCCCCGTACACGCTCAGCGAATACACGTCGCAGCCTTGCTGGTCGGTACCCATCTTGAACTCGGAACTCGGGGGCTGGAGGGAGTCCGCGAGGATGCATCCTCCGCTGAGCGAACTCGTCGCGTCCTGGCTCGCGAAGAGGCTCGGGAACGCGACCATGAGGAGCACCACGACGAGCAGAGCCCCGCTGACCCAGAAGACCTTGTTGCGACGCAGGTCGTACCAGGCGTCTGCGAGCAGTGTGCGCGACGCCCGGTCCTCGGCGCCACTGTCGGTGATGAGCTGTCCGGGCAGATCACTCATAGCGGATCCGGGGGTCCAGGGCGGCGTAGAGGACGTCGACGACGAGGCTGGTCAGCATGTACACGATCACGAGCAACGTCGTGATCCCGACCACGACGACGGCCTCCCGTTGCAGGATCGATGTGTACAACTGTTGCCCGATACCGGGGATGTTGAAGATGCCCTCGGTGATCACCGCTCCCCCCATCAGCGTCCCGACCTCGATGCCCAGGAAGGTCACGACGGGGATCAGCGAGTTCCGCAGGCCGTACTTGCGCAGGATGGTCCGGGTGGGCAGACCCTTCGCGCGCGCCGTACGCATGAAGTCCAAGGACGACGTCTCGATGACGCTCTGGCGGGTGAGCCGCAACACGTAGGCGAGTGAGCCCGCAGCCAGGACGAATGCCGGAATGAGATAACTCGTGGGCCACCCCTGGGAGATGCCGGAGGGCGCCACCCATCCCAACTTCACGCCGAACAGCCACTGCAGGGTGAAGCCGAGGACGAACAGTGGGATGGCGATGAGCACGAGGGCCACGACGAGGGACATGTCGTCGAGGAAGGACCCGCGCCTCACTGCCACGAAGACTCCGATGGAGATTCCCAGGACTATCTCGATGGCCACCGCGGTCAGCGCCAGGGTCACGGTCACGGGGAACCGCTCGGCGACGATCGAAGCGACCGACTCCCCGGAGAATGTGGTGCCGAGGTCCCCATGCAGGACCCCCCAGATGTACTTGAGGTACTGGACGATGAACGGGTCGTCGAGGTTGAACGACTCGGACAGGTACTCGAGGTAGGCCGGGTTCCGGCGCTGCTGCGGCGACAGAGTGTTCAACGGGTTTCCGAGCGCATTCATCAGGAAGTAGATGATGAACGTCGCCCCGAAGAAGACGGG
>CAIWTL010000273.1 GCA_903915555.1 uncultured Micrococcales bacterium
CGATCTCCCGACTGGTGAACGCTGCCTTCAGCATCTCGGTGCCAGCTCAGGTCGGCACCTTGGTATCGAGTTCCGATCCACGCCCGATCGACCCCCACCTGGTGATGGCCCTGGAGACCATGATCCCGGGCTGCGACACCGTGACCGTGCGAACAGTGAGTGACGGCATCTGCGACCTGCTCACTCTCGAACTGCGCGGCACTGGCCCGACCCAGGCGAGGGCCATCGACCGCCTGCGGAGCGAGGTGCTCGGGGACGTCGACATCGAGGTGACCGAGGAGCGAGCAAACACCCTGCTCGTCTTGGTGTCGAGGCGTGTCTGCGCGGTGGCGTAAGCGCGCTTCTCTGTCACCTGAACGCACTACAGTCCCGCCCGTCAACCACCACCGAGCCCTCCATGGGGTCGCGGCGCACTACCCTCGCCACAACAGCAATCAACGGAGGGGCTGTGACGACCGTCTGCATCCTTGAGGACCACCCCATGATGAGGGAGTTCCTGTCGCAGCAGGTCAGCGCACATGACCGGGACATCGACATCGTGTACTCAGGGGCGTCCATCACCGAAGCTGCCACCCAGGTGCGCAATCAGCCCGCCGACTGCGTCATCCTCGACCTTGATCTAGGCGACGGCTCCGACCTTCGCGCCAACCTGCGCGAGATGGTCGCCACTGGGTCCCCCGTGCTCATCGTCAGCGCCGCCGCCTCACCTCGCCTCATCCAAGATGCGATCACCGGCGGAGCGCAGGGCTACGTCTCGAAGCAGTGCGAGCCTGAGGAGTTCGACAGGGCCTTCTCCGCTGTCCTGGAGGGCCGCACCTACGTCTCCCCCGATCTGGCTGCCAGGCTCGCCGTGCCCGAGGTGGGCGACGTCAAGTTGTCGCCGCAGGAGCGCCGCGCGCTCACTCTCTACGCGTCGGGCATGAAGCTCGAGTCCGTTGCCCGCACCATGGGGGTGCAGGTGGGCACCGCCAAGGAGTACATCCGGCGCGTGCGCGAGAAGTACACCGCCGCCGGAGACCCCCTTCCCTCCAAGGTCGACCTCTACCGCAAGGCCCACGAGGAGGGCCTGCTCTGACGGTGACGACGATGACCCCGGCCAACACGCGGTACCCGCTGACCCAGCTCACCGCGCGGATCCAGGCGGGCATCGCGGCGTTCTGCGGCCTCATTGGCTTCGGGCCCTCACTGGCGGCTCTCGTGATCGGCTGGCAGTACGCCACGCCCATGGATGTCGCCATGCTCGGCATACCACTGGCGCTATGGGTGAGCGGCTGGTTCGTGCCCCGGTTTCGACCGATCCTGCTGACCGGGGGACTGGCCCTTCTGTTGGCGCTCATCGTCCTTGTGCCGCCATCCGGCGAATTCGTCTGGCCGCGCCTTGCGTCGGTGGCGCTTGCCCTGGCCATCACAGCGGCCGCCGTCACGAACGTGCCCGCGACCGTCGGACTGACCGTCGTCGCGCTCGCCCTCCTGCTCATCGACGCGCAGCGCGCAGACCCGAACGCAGGACACCTCTCGACCACAACGCTGGGACAGGCCGCTACTGCGATGGGCATCCTGCTGATCGCACCCGCCATGGCCTACGTATCGCAACTGTGGACAGGGCGCTGCCGTGCCCTCGACGCTGCCGCGAACGAGTCGCGACGTCGCGAAGGCCAAGCACTGGCTGCGGAGCGGGCCGAGGCCGCTCGCGCGGCCGTTGATCGACGCATTCACGAGACGGTCCTGAACACCCTGGCCGCTGTCACGCGCGCGAGCATCTCGCCCGAGGCAGCCCAGGTCCAATGCGCCAAAGACCTGCGCGAGCTGGACTCGCAACAGGCAGGTGCGCCCCGCAGCGTCCAGGACATGCTCGCCATGCTGCTGGAGAGGCACCCGGTGCCCGGGCCCGTCCTCGGCGTCGTTCACTCCGATGTCCGCTTCCGCGACGATGACTCGGCGCAGGTCGCCTTCGACGCGATGAGCGAGGTTCTGCGCAATGTCATTCGACACTCACGTGCCACGCGCACGAGCATTCGGGCCGCGGGGCGCTCGTCAACGGTGACGCTGACGGTCGTGGATGACGGCATCGGCATGGACGAGTCGACCCAGGCGCGATTCGGCCTGCGACGAGCGCTCGCGGACTCCATCCGGTCGATGGGTGGCGACGTGGTGGTGACGTCTGCTCCCGGACGCGGGACGCAGGTGGATATCACCATGCCCCTTGCCTCACCACGGTCCACGCCTCCGCAGCACGTCCCCGCCCTCGACGTCCTACTCGGCCACCTCAGCGCGCGCGTTGCCATGCTCCCCGCCCTGGCCATCGGCCTGGTCCTCATCGTGCCGACGGCCATGACTTTCGCCCTGACGCTGCCTCTTATCGCGGTCTACCTGCTGTTCGCCGCGTCCGTCCTTGGGATCTCAGTGCGATGGCAAGCCGGCCGTCTGGGACTCCTGGCCGTCGCCTCACTGCTCTTCCTCGTCACCACCCAGGGACTCACCTGGTGGGGAATGCAGGGATGTGCCTCCGCCAGCGGCACCCACGTCATTGCCTTCTGCACAGCGGGGGCCATGGTGCTGCCGGCTCTCTCGATGAGGCGGCTGCGCCTGACCTGGCTCTACATGGCAGTCGTCGCACTGCCCACCCTGGTGCTGCCGTGGGCCTTGCCTGCCGACTGCCGGAGGGAAGCGCTCGTCCCCGCCATCGAGACCACCATCTGGGTGATTGCCCTGGTCGGCATCATCGCGCTGCTATCGCGCGCCGTCGATCGCTCCGACCGTGAACTCGACCAGCGCTGGCGCGAGGTGACGCTGACGGACGCTCGGCGCCAGGCACTGCAGGCAGCCGACGAGCGGTGGCGTTCGGTGAACGCCGAGACACGAGATCTGCTGAGTCTCGTCGCCACAGGAGCGGCCTCGCCGCGTGATCCCGAGGTGCGGACCGCGGCTGCACGATTGGAATCGCGGCTGAGATCCCTGCTGGAAACCTCACGTATTCCGCGTGAAGACATGCGCGCCTTCTTGGATGACGTCATCGAAAGCGTCTCAGCAGCCGGAAGCAGTGTCAGCGTGACCGTCATCGACGGTGACGGCCACGAGCCCCCACCCGACGACATCTACGACACCCTTGTCGCCGTCGGGCACCACCCGGGCACTCGATCGATGAGCATCACCCTGCTGGATCACGAGTTGCTCGTGGCGGCCAACCGTGAAGCGCTAGTCGCGTCCGGTTGCCGCGAACTGGGCGACACGGAAGACCCCGGAATGGCTGTCGCGGTCCTCAGCTGGGATCAGGAGAAGGCCTAGCCCTCGACGATCTTGTGCAGCCAGGCGTGACGATCGGGCGCCTGGCCGGTCTGGATGTCGAGCAGCGCCTTGCGCAACCGCATGGTCACCTCACCGGCATTGCCATCGCCGACGGTCCAGTTGCCGATGCGTGACTTCACGTGGCCGACCGGCGTGACGACGGCGGCGGTGCCGCAGGCAAACACCTCGGTGATCTCGCCCGACGCACAGCCGGCCTGCCACTCCTCGACGCTGATGCGTCCCTCGTCGGCGCGGATGCCGAGGTCCTGCGCGACGGTGAGCAGTGAGTCGCGGGTGACGCCGGGCAGCAG
>CAIWTL010000274.1 GCA_903915555.1 uncultured Micrococcales bacterium
CCACCGCTGGCCCGCTACTGGGGCATGCCCGGCCAGACCGTCGACGTCGAGGCGGGGTTCCCCGTGGCCGGGTTCACCGACACCGCCGACATCCACGCCGCATCACTGCCCGGTGGGCCCGCCGTCGTCGGCATGCACATCGGCCCCTACGACACGATGGGCGCGAGCTGGCAGTCGGTGGCGGCCTTTATGGGTGAGCGGGGGTTGTCCCGCCGCGACGACCAGTGCTGGGAGATCTACCTCTCCGATCCCGGCGCCGAACCCGATCCCGCCACGTGGCGCACCCAGCTCGTCCAGCCCGTCGGCTGACCTCGCGGTCCCTCGATCCGTTCGCCCGCTCCGGGTATGCGGGGCCGACCCAGCAGAGCCTTGCCGCTTGCCGCGCTCCCCCTCCTGCAACCGGGAGCTTCGCCACCACAGTGGGGGCCTCCGCGCCGTGAATCCGGAGGTGAACCTCCCGTATTGCGGGGAGCACCGATCGGTAGGAGAGGAGAATCTGCCGTATTGCCGTACAAGTGGTTACGGGAGTACGGTCGATGCATGAAGACGACGCTCGTGCTGCCGGACGAAGTCGTGCAGCAGCTCAAGAACCGCTGCACCGAGGAGGGGAGATCCATGTCATCGATCGTGGAAGAAGCACTCGTCCGGTACCTGGGGTCCACGGCGGTCACGACGACCCGGCTCGACCTGCCGAGTTTCGCCGCTGGGGTCCCGCACGTCGACGTCGCCGACCGCAACGCCCTCGCCGCGCTCATGGACGACGCGTGATCGCGATCGACACCAACGTGCTGGTGTATGCGGTGAACTCCGACGATCCGCGGCACGAGGGCTGCCGGCGCTTCCTGGACGACGCGCTGGCCAACCACTTGGTCCGAGCGCCGTGGACGGTGCTGTACGAGTTCCTGCGGGTGGTCACCCACCCCCGCGTGTTGCCCACGCCCCTCACCGCGGACCAGGCGTGGCAGTTCGTCGCCGCACTGTTGGCCTCGCCGGCGTTCCTCCCTCTGGCCGAATCCGATCGGCACGCTGGCTACGCCCAACGTGCGCTGGCCGCGCCAGGTGTGGCGGGCAACCTGGTCCACGACGCCCACATCGCTGCTGTTCTGGCCAACCACGGCATCACCCAGATCTGGACCTTCGACCAGGACCTCCGTCGCTTCCCCGGTCTCACCGTCAAGGACCCCCTGACCGACTGGTAGCCCCTGCAACCCGGGAACTTCGCCACCACTTTCGGGGCCTTGGACGCCGCGAATCCGGGGGTGAACCTCCCGTAGTGCGGGGAGGAGGGTGCGGGGGACGGACTCCGGTGGCGGCGGCTCGGTCGGTACGGAACCGCCGGCGTTGAGGACTCCGGTCCGGGCTCCGTGGGTCAGGGTTGCGTGACCGCCGTAACGATCCGGCCCGGCCGCTACGATTCCAGCCCAGTCGCCCGGGCATGAGTGGGTCACCAGCCACCGACAAGGAGAAGTAGATGAACACCAGCAAGAAGACCAGCCTGACCGCCCTCGCGGCGATGGGTGTTCTGGCAGGTGCCCTGCTTACCGGTTGTGGTCAGAGCGCTCCGGCGCCCGCCCCGGTGGACGAGACACCAGCCCCGGTCACCCAGTCCGACGACAACGACCGCGACGACCGCGACGACAACGACCGCGACGATCGCGACGACAACGACCGCGACGATCGCGACGACAACGACAAGGACGATCGCGACGACGACTGACCTTTCGTCGCTACGAAGGCCGGGCGACCTCGGGAACCACCGGGGCCCCGGCCTTCGGCGTTCCCTGACCGCGCGCGACGTGACCGATCATCCCGTTCCGATCAGACCCCGATCCACTGCCGAACCGAGCATCGCGACGGACACGGCCGAGTGCCAGTTGTTCCGGTACGCACGAACCTGACCGGCCGGTGTGCGACCCTCGCTCTCCAGAGCGGGAACCGATGCCACACCCCACCTGGTCCACCACGCCGGCAGGGCAGCGCCGACCCCCTGGCTCTCCAGCGCCCCGACCGAGTCGAGGACCGACGCGCTACCCGCCGCCAGGGTGCGGTCGACCTGTGCGGACCGCATGGGGCTCTCCGGGTCCTCGGCCTGACTGACTCCCGTGGTGTACCAACCGAAGGCCTGGGCGCGGGCCACCTTGATCGCGGCAGCCAGGTAGTTGGCGACCGCCACCCCAGAGTCCCGCACCTCTTCCTGCAGACCGGCCTCTCCACCGGGCAGCCCGCGGGCGGCACGGCGCAGGAACCAGGCCGTCGTCTGTCGATCGCACGTGGCGTCGGCGCAGGGCAGCGCAGTCCGCGCGTACTCGTCGTTGGCCCGGGCGGCCAGCAACAGGAGTTCGGTGTAGTCGTGGAGGAACTCCGCTGTCCCCGTCTGCCACTTCGCCGCCCCAGCGCCGGCGGGTACGGCCCCGCGAGAACCCACGAAGCGCATCGAGTCCGGCACCAGCACATCCAGCGTCACCCGCTGGTCGTGAGCCGCGCGCATGGCAGCGACGATCACGGGCCTGCGGTCAGACCCGCGCACGTCGGCGCGGTGCTCCCGCAACACAGCACCGGCGAAGACGGACATCTCCGCCACCACCGGGACGGACAGCGCCGTGTGCGGATCGTCGGCCGCCCAGTCGCCCAGCGTGCGGGTCACGGCGGCACTGCGTTCGATGAGCCGATTCAGGAGTGCCGCGGTGCGCCGCTGCGCGGCTTCCGGTCGCCTCGACCAGGCGCGGGCCCGGGAATCGCCGATCGCCCGCTCCAACTGCGTGTAACCGTCGAACGCCAGCGCATACGCACGGGAGGATTCACCGGCGCGCAGGGCCCGGTTCGCCTCCCGCAGGGACGAAGCCGCCACGGCGAGGACATCCGACGGAACCGAGGCTGAGGCCATGCGGTCGCGGAGCCGACTCACCAAGGCGGCCGCGACCTGTGCCTCCTCCGCCGCGTTGCCCCGTGCCTCACCACTGCCTCGGGCCTCACCCACGCCGACAGCGGCCTCACCAACTGGCGACTCGGGGCCCGCGGCATCGGGAACCAGGGTCTCCCCGGTCACCCATCGGTACGCCTCGCGAACGCTGTCGACCTCGACGACCTGGACACCCGCGGGGCCGGGGACGGCCGAACCGGTCGGGACCAGCACCGTCGCCATCCCCGCTGCCGCTGCTGCGTCGACTTTCACCGCCACGTCGCCGACGGGCCCGATGGAACCGTCGGGGGACACGGTGCCGGTGACCGTCACGTCGGATCGCACCGGTGCCCCATTCAGGAGCGCGAGCACCCCGACAGTCAGCGCGGCACCGGCGGAGGGCCCGTCGATCGGTCCCGTGATCCCGAACGACAGATCCACCTCGGCCGGATCGGCGCCCGCCAGCATGACGGCCTGGACGGCGGCGCTCGCGGTGGTGGCCCGCCACGCCGGGCCGGCTCCCTGCGCGGCCAGCGTCTCGAGGTTCAGGTCGATGGCGTCCACTTGATCGGGGACCAGCGAGATGTCCACGGGTTCGACTCCCGCGGCACCGGTGTCGGAACTCCACAACGCCGACACCGTCACGGTCGCCTCCGGTGCCGGTTCCCCCGGGTCGCTCGCCGGGCCGGCGCACGACGCGGTAACGGCCACCGCGATCGCCGCCCCCAGAAGTGCGCCCCCTCGTGGGCTACTGCGCTGCCACGACCAGCGGTTCACACGGCCCGCCCCCCGTGCTGCGCAGCGGCTGCCCATTCTTGTCCCGCGGGACGACCTTGAGTTGGGTGCTGTCCACCTCGACGGTCGCGTAGGAGTAGGTGTCCATCTGGGCGCAAGTGAGACCCAGCCCGCCATCCTGGACCGGCGTGAGGAAGAGGTCGGTGGCGATCATCTCCGTGGCGGGCCGCGGCGCCTTCGGGAAGTAGCGATCCCAGATGAACGACCGGGTGCCGGCGGCCGCGGGCCCGACGGCCACCTCGTGGGCCCGGTCGCCCACCGTGTTGATGAGCGTGGCGTGGATGTCGGTGGCCAGCGACACCGTGTTCGGGGTTCGGTCCAGGACGTCGAGCAGGCGCCGCCGCTCAGCGGGGTATCCCTCGAAGCGACCGTACGGCGCCACATAGACCTGCTGCATCGGTCCGGTGCTCACGATGACCCGGAACGTCGCGGTGGAGTCGGCCAGATCCTTGCGGAGGGATTCGAACTGGCGGGTGCCGAGGATGGTGCGATCGGGCTCGTTCAGCGCGCGACGGCAGGCCTCCGGAACCGGCCACAACAGCGAGGGTTCCTTCAGGGTCGCGGCCAACTCCTCGCGGATCTCCGGCGGCGCCAGCGGGATCCGGTCGATGCGGTTGGTCTTGGGATTCCAGCAGGGATTGCTGGCCGCAGGAATCTCATCGACCGGTTCGGTGCGGAACGACGTCTCGTCCAGGACGAACAGATCCAGGTTCCGGCCCCACCGGTACACGGCATACAGGCCATCGCCGTCGGAGTGCCGGGCCGGCATGTAGTCCAGGAACGCGTCGCGGCCCGCCCGCCACACCTTGTCGTTGTCCGCGGTGCGGAAGAAGCCGTTGTCCCACTCGTGGTCATCCCAGTGGGAGTAGACCGACGTCGCGGCCCGGGCCTCCCGCAACTGGTCCTGCGCCAGGTTCTGGTGGTACTTCGCCCACTTCTCCTCACGGGTGAGGGCGGTCGGCTTGTCGCGCTTGCCCACCACACTGTCGCTGTAGATCACGTCACCGCCGAACACCCAGAAGTCGGGCGCTGATTCGGCGATGCGGCGGAAGACGTCGAAGCCGTTGAAGTACGGAGTCGTGGCTCCCTGCTCGGCTTCCGCCGTGGCGTCCCCGGTGAAGGCGAACTGGACGGGCACGTCGGCGTCGGGGGCCGGGGCCGTGCGGAACGCCCCCACCTCGCTCACCCACCCGGACTCCGTGCAGAAGCGGTACTGGTAGTCGGTTCCCGGAGTCAGCCCGGTCACCGGGAAGTGGACGGTGAGGTCCCGGTCAGCCGACGAGGTCTGCGCCGCGGTCCAGGTGGCGCCGGCGGAGTCGGCGCTGCAGGTGTCGGTGAACCCGCCATCGTCGCGGACCTCTGCCACCACGCGCTGCGGGCGGTCGCTCCGTGTCCAGATCTGCGCCGCCCGGGGCGTGACATCACCGCTGGCGACGCCGAAGCCGAAGCCGACCTGCTCGGCACCGGCGGCCTGGCGCACGGCGGGGGCGGGGGTGTCCGGCTGCGAGGCGCATCCGGACAGGACGCCGACGGCTCCGAGGACCGCCCCCACAGCGAGGGTTCTACGAGTCACGTGGCCAGTGTGCCCAAGACGCCGCCCCCTCGCCCCACGGCTGACCGGAAACTTGACGGCGGCCGACTTCCCCCGATGGCGTCATGTCGATGCGACCGCTGGAGAAGGAAGCACCGGGAGGGGCTGGAGCGGGGGGGCGAGGAACGGGCTGGGGGCAGGTCCGAGTGGGAGGGTCGGGGATTGTCGCGGTTGCAGGGACACAGTCGACTCGGTTGGGTAACTTGACCAAGGCTGAGGGGAGTTTCCGTTGCGTTATCCGAAATCCTTGAGTTGTGTTGTCGCCGCCTCGGTGGTGGGACTGTCCCTGACGCTGCCGGTGGCGGCGTCCGCATCGACGGCCACCGGCGACCCGGACCGTCCCGTGTCGCCCTCTGCCGCCCAGGCGGTGAAGACGGCTGAGATCCCGGACCCGGGCGTCGAGGCGCAGAACAGCGACCGCATGAAGGACAACCGCACGTGGCGGCAGATCAAGGTCGAGTGGGACTGGGCGATGCCCGACGGCATGCCCGCCACGAACGACGCCTTCATCCCGCAGACACCGATGGAGCCGGTCCCCGGCTATCCGCAGGCGGGCAACGCGCTCTACGGCCCGCTGCCGACCGGCGCCAACCCCGGGTACCAGGTCGTCCTCGACGCCGACGGCACCAATATCAAGGGCCGGACGAAGAAGTTGCTGTGCGCCTGGCAGATCGAGGCGCCCACCCCGGTCGAGGTCGGGGCGTCGAACTGCTCCCGCACCCAGACTGTGCTCCTGCCGGAGGGCACCTGGCCGCTGAGCCTGACGGTGACCGACCGCAAGTCGGGGGTCTCGAAGACCGTCACCAGCGAGATCACCGTCCTCAACGTGCTGTTCTCCATCTCGGGCGACTCCTACGCAGCCGGTGAGGGATTCCCGCCGTTCCAGACGACCGTCAACGGGAAGAACTACGTCGCATGGGACGAGCCCGGGTGTGACCGCAGCCGGTGGAGCGGCTTCGTGCGCGCCGCCGCCATGGCCGAACAGGCCGACCCGCGGTCCAACGTCACCATGGTGGATGTGGCCTGCTCGGGTGCCGACATCGTGGAGCAGACAGCCAATCCCCTCGTCTCGCCCACCGGCGGCATGCTCAGTCCGCAGCAGGTCATTGTGCAGGGCGGCAAGGGCCAGCCCGCTCCCGCCCAGGTGCAGTCCAGTCGCTACAGCGGCAACCCCGCCAACCCGGGCTTCTTCCCCGCACAGGTGGATCAGCTGAACGCCATCGCGCAGGGCAAGACGTGGGACGTGACGATGTTCAGCATCGGTGGCAACGACGCTGGCCTCGGCCCGATCGTCACCAGTTGCCTGTTCTTCGACACCTTGTCCGTCGTCGGTTCACAACTGCTGGCAGGCGCGGGAACGCAGGGTGAGGGGCTGTTCCGGCAGTCCTTCGAGGATGCCGGGATGACCGTTCCCCCGAACTACGCGCTCTACCCCGGGTGCTACATGAACGGACAGGCGAACCTGGACTTCAGCTCCCTGACCGGTGGGGACCTGTCGAAGCTGACCGCCGGCTGTGTGGGCAGCGCCTATCAGTTCGGTGGGAGCCAGATCCAGTCGTTCTTCGCCTTGATCGAGTTCACGAAGGGGTGTCAGGAGTTCGACGAGGACCCGTCGAATCCCACCCTCTACCCCGGCTCCGCTCTGTACAACGAAGTGGACGATAACCTCCAGGCGCTCGAGGACGAGTACGCCGATCTGGCGCCGTGCCTGGGCGCCAGCGGCGGAAATGCGCAATGCCAGACGTACAAGAGCGCGACTCTCACCGACAAGGGTCAGACCGTGCCCGGCGATCAGTCTCCGTCCAACCCGTTGCAGACCGCCGGCGTCCAGTCGGTCGCCCAGGCGATGTACCCGGACCTGACCCAGAAGAGCAATGGGTCGGGTGGCACGCAGTTCTGCTCGGTGCAGCAGGATCCGACGAAGCCCGCGGGTGCAGAGGTGGCCCCCGGGCCGAACTTCGGTTTCTCGAACCTCAGTGACGTCATCGTGCCGACCACGGCACAGGCGCTCCAGAACCCACTGATGTCGCCCATGAACCAGGTCTCGAACCAATGGGCCTTCCAGCACCTGTACGAGGGCCGAGCGGGGCAGCCGATCACGCTGCCGCGAGGCACCGACTTCCCGAACAACGATCCGCGGCTGTTCGACCTCAGCTACCCGATCATGGACTCGAACAACAGCGATTACTACGGCCCGCAGGCCGGGTGGAACGCAGGGGCTCAGAACGATGGGCTGACCGTCACCCCGAAGTCCGACGGGCTGGTGTCGCAGTTGGCCTACAACGGGGTCGTGTACGGGTGGAACATCGGGATGTCCATGTACAACAAGTCCCATCCGTACGGGCTGTGCGCCGAGGACCGGTGGATCGGCAACCTCACCGACTACGCGATCGGTTCCACCCTGAACTCTGGAACCGGTGTCGGACTCCACCCCAACGAGGCGGGCTACTCCGCCTACGCCGACATGCTCGGGCCGATGGCCGTCGACATGGCGGGCCTGCCCGTCATGAAGGCCGCCGACGCGGTCGTCCCGCTCGGTGACGGTGTGGCGACTCGGACCCGGGTGCGCCTGCCCGACCGGAAGGTGAGATCCGGCACGCGCGCGATCGTCAAGGTCCGGGTGCGAGGTGCCCTGACCGCGCAAGCCGCCACCGTGCCCGGACTGCGTGGTCGCATCGAGATTCGTGGCAACCGGAAGGGCACGAGCCACTGGATGAAGCGGGTCATGCCCATCAAGGCCAACGGTAGGAAGACCGCCCGGTTGCCGCGCAACTGGACCAGGTTGTCCGGCAACCGATCGGCCAGCAACATCCGACTGCGCGTGCGCTATCTCGGCAATCCGACCTTCCAGGCGTCCAACGCCAGGCAGGTGAGGGTGCGCATCGTCCGCTGACAGCGCCCTCGGAACAGCGCCCTCGGAACAGCGCCCTCGGAACAG
>CAIWTL010000275.1 GCA_903915555.1 uncultured Micrococcales bacterium
GCCGGACCGGCGTCCGGGGCGAGCATGACGCCGCTGACCACCCACGGCGCCATCTCCAGGGCTGCCAGGGCCGCCGGTGCGGCCCACGCTGGACGGAACAGTGCGGCGCGGACCCCGGTCACGGCGGCGGCGGCCAGCATCAGGAGCGCCCCGGCGGGGATGGGAAGGATCGCCACGAGGGCGACGACGGCCACGAGAGCGAGCAACGACGACACCAGAAGCAGGGCGCCCGAGTGACCGCCGAGTGGGAGCCGCAGACCGAACGGTGCCGTATCGAGTTGTCGCACGATGAGTCCGGTGGCGACCGGGCCCCCCGTCCACCGCCGGGTGCGCACCGCTCTCCCCAGGGATGCGTAGGCGAGGGACAACAGTCCCAGACCGAACATGAGCCACAGGGCCGGCCCGGCTCCCAGGATCACTGCCGCCAGCGACAGGATCAGCCAGCGCTCGCCGATGGGGAGGAACAGCGCACGACGCAGGGTGGCCGCGCCCCCTCCGACATCTGTCGGCACAGTGCCGCGGACACCGCCCGCGTTCTCGTCGACCGGGAGGAGGGGCCCGCGGGCGTCCGCAGCGGCCCAGCCACGCTGCACCTCCTCGAACGTGTAGTCCGACAGGTGACGCACGGTCTGCAGGACGATCAGAGCGCCGGCGACCCACCACAGGGCTGCGACGCCGGAACCGATCGCGAGGCCGATGTAGGCCGCGAACTCCTTGATGCGGTCGGTGACGGCGTCGAGCCACGCCCCGGTCCGACTGAACCGACCCGTCATCCGGGCCACCTCGCCGTCGGAGCAGTCGACCACGAGGGATACCTGGAGGAGAACGGCCCCGACCAGGAGCGCTGCGCGCGACCCCTGCGCGAACGCGGCTGCGGCCAGCAGACCGATGACCAGCGACATCACGGTGATGGAGTTGGGCGCCCAGCCCCGCCGCACGGCGAGTGACGTCAGCGGCTTGCTGAGCCGACGCAGGACTGCGATCGAATAGCCACTGTCTCCAGCGCGGTTGGCGCGCAGGAGACGGATCCGCTCCACTTCATCGCGGTCGGGCTGCGGGGGCGGTGGGCCACCGACCGACCAGGGATACGGATCGATGTCGACCGCACGCACGACGACGCCGCCGCGCACGAGGGCGCGGAGTACCCACGTGAAGGCGTCGCCGGCCCGAACCGATGCATCGGACAACTGGTCGGCGGCGCGGCGCAGTATCCCGGCAGCCGTTCGACGGTCGGCCGCAGCGATCCGCAGCCATCCCACCGCCCCGGTGCCGGAGGTGCCGGTCGAGCCGGAGGAGCCGGTCGACACATCCACGGAGAGGATCTGGCCGAATCCCGTGGCCACGGGGGTGGGGGCACCCGCAGCGGTCAGGGTGACGGTCCCGGGCCTGGTCGCGACGTCCTGCAGGGCCGGGTCCGCGACGACCGCCGCCGGACGCCGGACCACCACATCACCGGGCGGATCGTCCACGAGTCGCCGGGCCAGGCCGCGCAGCGCCTCCGGGGGTTCGACGCCGAGGACCACGGGTGGCGCAGGGACCGTCATCCGACGACGTCAGGGGCGCTTCAGGAGCCCGCGGATGCGCCCGGCCCCGCTGGCGACGGTGCCCCGCTGTCTGCCATTCGCCTTGGCGTCCGACTCCGCCTTGGCCTGCCGCTTGAGATCGCGCTGCGACGCCAGGAGCGCGCCGTTGACGGCGGCGACAGCGGTCGCCAGGTTGATCGTGGTCGGTTCGGGAACGGGACCGTCGACGTCCCACTTGCTGTCCGCGAGCGCCGAGACGTCACCGATCAGGACCGCGCGGGAGGCGCGGAGATCCTCGGCCTGTCGTCGGCCGATCTCCGAGGCCGCGTCCGCCGCCCACCGGGGCAGCGGGATCGGCTCGTCCGCGCCGGTGTCCGTCTTGTACATGGCGGGGAACGTGCCGAGCCGCACCAGTTTGCGGTAGGAATCCTTCGTCAAGCGGTCCTCGAGGTCCTCGTTCACACGTCGCAGGAGCTCCGCCTCAGCGAAGGACATCGAGCGGTTCGACCGGGTGTCGGGCCGCAGCTCGACGGTTCCCCGCGGAACGGTCAGGAGATCCTCGACCAACTCGAGGTTGCGCGTGGGGAAGTTCTTGTCCGAGACGGCGAGGATCACGTTCTCCTCACCCACCAGCGATCCCCACTTCCGCACCTGCGCCGGGAAATCGTTGCGACGCCAGAACTGGATCTCGGGGCTGCCGACGTTGTCGAACACCTGCTCGAGCCAGTCCTGGAACGGCTGGTGCATCCCCCGCTTGAGCAGCTGCTGCCACGTCGAGGCCAGCAGACCGGACAGGGAGCGGATCGTGATGAGTACCGTCACGGGGCGACCGGCACCCAGCCGCTCGACCACGTTCTTGGCCTCGTCGGGAGTGGCCCCGCACAGGTTCTCGCTGCTGACCAGGACGCGACCCTCATGGCCCTGTACGTCCTGTTCGAGGCGCTGCCACGGCCCGCCCGGACGGTTGGCGTTCATGAGCCCCAAGAGCGTCTTCCACTCCCAGGAGTACGGCCCGCGGTACAGGACCCCCTGCTCCACCAACTGTGGATCGGCGGCGCGCAGCGCCTCCTGGAGCGCGGTCGTCCCGGTCTTGAAAACGCCGACGTGGAGCAGGAGACCGTTGTCGGGGACGACGCTGCTGTCGGGGATGAGGTGGGGGGCCTGGGCGGGAGCCGACGCCGAATTCTCCACGATTTCCTCCTGGGGATGTCACCGTCCGGCACCGGCGAGGAGGCGGGCCACGGCCCTTTCACGGTATCAAGCGGCGCGATCGGCACCCAAACAGCTCAGCAGGACGTGGCACCCCAGGCGAAGCAGGTCACCCGCTGCGACTCGTGGGTCCGCAGCACGACCCGGGCGCCCTTGCCGAAGTTGGGGAGGATCGAGTTGTCGCGCCCCAGGTAGTGGTGCAGCCGCGACGCCCCACCGCGTCCGACGTGGACGGTCATGGTCTCTCCGGGCTGAACGACGGAACCGGCCGGGAACTCCAGGACCTCGCCCTCGCCGACCTCCAGAACGTGGTAGCTCAGGTCGATGGGCGTGCCACCGATCGGACGCAGCAGGATGACCTCGCTGTTGGGATCGAGATTCTCGTTGCCGTCGGGATCGTAGACAACGTTCATGTCGACGCTGCCCTGCAGTGGGTTGCTGCAGTTCAGCTGGCACGGGTAGAGGGTCCACGCCCGGAGATCCCCGTCCCTGTCCACGAGGTAGGCGCCCCCCATCTTGTAGCGGGAAACGTCCGGGTTGGTGAACGTGTCACCGACCTCGGGCTTCTCCGCCTGTTCGCCGCTGAAGCTGGCCCGGACGTTGCCCCAGTAGAAGTGGCCGTTACCGTCGGCCCCACTTCCCTGGTGGAGGATGACCTCGCCGCCGGGCTGGATCCTGGTCCCGGGCGGGAAACGGAACATCGCGTGCTTGGCGGTGCGCAGGGCGAAGCCCTGACCCAGATCCACCACGGAGGTGCCCACGTTCAGGATGCGGGCGTACTTGCCGTTCGGGTTCTGCCGGTCGTTCCCGTCGGCGTTGTAATTGACCATCAACTTCAACTGGGCTTCCTGTGACGGTCCCACCCCACAGGCGTCGGTGTCCCACAGCCCCACTCCGGCCGACGCCGCCTGCTGCGCTGTCACCCAGTACTTGTCCTGGTTGATCGTCTCGTTGCGCATGAGGTTGGGGAGTACGACGCCGGCGCGCAGCAACTCCTCCTGGACATCCTGACCCCGCGAGTTGAAAGCGAGGCGCAGCGGCCGTGGCTCGCTCTCCTTCTTGTTCGGTACGCGCGAACTCTTGGATCGGGCCCGCACCGTCACGGCGGTCTTGCGCGGCAGCAGTTGACGCAGCAGCCTTTCGGCTTCGTCGGCATGGCACTCGCCACGTTCCATGGCCTGGACCCCCGACAGGCGGATGCGGGCACGACTCGAGCCCTCGGCCGGGACGTCGCCGAGGAACGTGTCACCGTCGGTGACCCGCAGCACCTTGCCCTTGCCGGTGTAGGCGTAGGCCGCCGTCCCGCCCGACCCCGCACCCGCCGGCACAGCGGCGACCGCCATCGACACCGCCACTCCGAGGGCGACCACTCCCGCCACAGCCGTATGACCACGCATGAGAGTTCCTTCGGCACCCGCAGACGATTCCTTGAGCCTCTCCCGGGGCTTCATCGGTCCCCGCGCCCGACGGCGTGGTGTGACACACCGCCCATATCGCCGGTTCCCGCCTCCCGTTTCACGTTCGGACTCGCGGGTATCCTGACGCGTACCCGTCGTCCGGAGGTTCCCCCGTGAGTCCTGTCGCCAAGGCGCGCCGTACCGCGCGCCGACTGCGCCGGGCGCTCCCCGCCGAGCTGATGGCCGCCTGGCGGCGCGCGCCGGTCAGGCAGGACGTCGTCATGTACGAGTCGTTCGGGGGCAACGGCGTGCTGTGCAACCCCGAGGCCATCTTCCGGCATCTGCTGTCCGACCCCACCTACGCCGGGCTCACCCACATCTGGGTCCTGAAGGACACCGACGCCCACCGCTCGATCCAAGACGAGTTCGCCGCCGACCGGCGGGTGAGGTTCGTCCGTCACCGTTCCGCGGCCTACGACCGCTACCTGGCCACTGCCGGGTACCTCATCAACAACGCCACGTTCCCGCCGCCCTTCAGCAAGCGACCCGGACAGGTCTACGTCAACACGTGGCACGGCACGCCGTTGAAGAAGATGGGCTACGGCATGCCGGACGGGGCCACCGGGACCCGCAACATCATCCGCAACTTCCTGGCCGCGGACTACCTGGTCAGCTCCGGGCCCTTCATGACCGAGAGCATGTACGCGCAGGACTACCGGCTGCGCAACATCTTCCGGGGCCGCATCCTCGAGGAGGGCCAACCCCGCACCGACCGCTCACTGGCGCCCGGCGCCCGCGACGAGGCGGTCGCTGCTCTCGCCGTGTCGGGCATCGATGTCTCGGGGCGCAAGGTGATGCTGTACGCGCCCACCTGGAAGGGCGACTCCTTCTACCGTCCCGCCGACACCTCCGCCGAGGTGGCCGAGGTGGTGCGGACGCTGCAGGATGCCGTGGGCCCGGAGTGGGTCGTGCTGGCCAAGGTGCACCAGGTCGTCTACGACGCCGCGGTGGAGTCGGGAAATCTTGCCGGGCGCCTCGTCGACAACGACATCCCCACCAACCTCACCCTGGCCGCCGCCGACGTCCTCGTGACCGACTACTCGAGCATCTTCTTCGACTACCTGTGTCTGGATCGGCCGATCCTGTTCCTCCTGACGGATCTCGAGGACTACTCCACCAACCGCGGTCTGTACGAACCACCGGAACAACTGCCCGGCGGACAGGCACACGACCTGTCCGAGCTCGCGGCCCTGGCCGGGGCGCTCGCCCGCGGTGAGGATGAGTCCGCCGATGCGACGGTGCGACGCCATCAGTGGCGCGAGACCTACGCCCCGCTGGACGACGGGGGAGTCACCGCTCGCGTCGTGGACGCGGTGTTCGGCGGCGACCGTGACCGCTGCCTGATCGACATCTCCCGGGACGGCCGGGAGCGGTTGCTCGTCTACCTCGGCTCGATGAAGTCGAACGGCATCACGACCTCCGGACTGAA
>CAIWTL010000276.1 GCA_903915555.1 uncultured Micrococcales bacterium
CTGGTTGATGATCGTGTCGATGCAGACGGCTGTCTTACCGGTCTGGCGGTCACCGATGATCAGCTGCCGCTGGCCACGCCCGATGGCGGTCATCGCGTCGATCGCCTTGATCCCCGTCAGCATGGGCTCGCTGACCGGCTGGCGTTGCACGACACTCGGCGCCTGGACCTCGAGGGCGCGGCGCTCGTCCGATTCGATCTCGCCCATCCCATCGATGGGCTCGCCGAGGGGATTGACGACGCGACCGAGGAACCCGTCGCCGACCGGTACCGACAGGATCTCGCCCGTCCGGCGGACCTCTTGGCCCTCCTCGATCTTCGATCCGTCACCCAGCAGCACGACACCGATCTCTCGGACGTCGAGGTTCAGTGCGATCCCGAGCAGACCACCCTTGAATTCGAGCAGTTCGTTGGTCATCGCGTTGTGCAGACCCTCGACGCGGGCGATGCCGTCCCCGGTCTCCAGGACACGACCCACCTCGTCCCGTGAGGTACCGCTCTCGAACGCGGCTACGTTGCGTTCGATCGCATTGCGGATCTCATCCGGCTGGATGGTCAGCTCGGTCATCGTGGCTCCTCCTGGTGACTCAGCCGGTGACCCGGCGTCGTGCGTTGTCGAGACGGCTGGCGATGGAGCCGTCAATGACCTCATCGCCGATCTGTACGGATACCCCACCGATGAGGTCGGGGTCGGTTTCGGTCTGCAGCGCGACAGGCTGCTTGTAGATGCGCTCCAGGACAGCGGTCAGGCGCGCGGACTGGTCGGCGTCGAGCGGCTGCGCGGAGCGGACGACGGCGACGAGTTTGCCCCGTCGATCCGCCGCGAGGTCCGACATCTGCTCGACCGCCTGATCGAGGCGACGGCCGCGCAGGTGCGACGTCACGAAGGACAGGACCTCGGTGGTGGTGGGCTCCGCCTTGTCGGCGAGCAGGTCGTTGATGATGCCGGTCTTCGCCGCCACCGGCAGAGCCGGGGAGGACAGGGCGAGTTGCAGGTCCGGGTCGGCGACCGCCGCGCGTCCGAACCGGAACAACTCGTTCTCCACGCGGTCCAGTTGGCCCTGCTTCTCCGCCGAGGCGAAGAGGCATCGGACACCCGCGAGTTCGAAGGCGTCCACCAGGTCGTTGCCGCTCGACCAACGCAGCCCCGCGATCGTGCCGGCCAGTCCCTGCGCGAGGGAGCAGACCTTGCCGTCCAGCAGGCCAGTCAGGAGAGCGGTGCGCTCCCCCGAGGGCCGGCCCGCATCCGACAACGCGTCACGTAGGGACTTCTCCCGTCCGACCAGGTCGGCGACCTGCAGGAGATCGCGCCCGGCCTGCATGAGCTCAGGGTTGTCGTACGCGACGTCGACGGCCTCGCGGACCGTCTTCATCGAGGCGCGGGAACTGCCGATCATCAGGAGTTGTCTCCCGCCGACGACGCCTCGAGATCGGCGATGAACCGATCCACGACACCGCGGGCACGGGCATCGTCGCTGAGCGTCTCACCGACGATGCGTCCCGCGAGGTCGACGGCCAGGCCGCCGACGTCCTGCCGGAGCGCGGCCACGGTCTGGGTACGTTCCGCCGCCAACTGGGCCTCGCCGCGCTGCGCGATGGCACTGCGCTCGGCTTCGGCCTGCTGTTTCGCCTGGTCGACGATGACCTTGGCGTCAGCCTCGGCCTTGGCACGGATGTTCGCCGCCTCCTCGTGGGCGTTGGCGATCTGTTCCTTGTACTGGGCCATCATCGCCTTCGCCTCGGCCTCGGCCTTGGCCGCCCGCTCGATGCCACCTTCGATGGCGTCGGTGCGGTCCTTCAGTGTCTGCTCGATCTTGGGGAGGACGAGCTTCCACAGAGCGAAGAAGACGATGAAGAACGCGACGATACCCAGGATGAACTCGTCGAGGGGCACGGCGAGGACGCTGGGCGACTCACCTTCGCCGCCGGCGGCGGCCAGTGCGGTTCCGACTGTGATCACTGGGATTCCCGGTTGCTCAGACGCCGTAGACGAACGGGACGACGAAGCCGATCAGGGCCAGCGCCTCGGCGAGGGCGAAGCCGAGCAGCATGTTCTGCCGGATGACGCCGTAGGCCTCGGGCTGACGGGCGATGGCCTGGACACCCTGGCCGAAGATGATGCCGATGCCGACACCGGGGCCGATGGCGGCGAGGCCGTAACCGACCGAGCCGATCGAACCGGAGAGCTCCGCGAGCAGAGTCATTACTTTTCCTTCCTGTTGGCCGGCGGGCGGTCCGCCGGTCTGAGGAGCATGGTGAGTCTAGTCATTCAGTTGTGACGGGTGCCTGGTCGCAGGAACCCGGGATCAGTGTTCGGCGTGCAGCGCTCCGGAGATGTACACCGCGGTGAGCAGCGTGAAGATGTAGGCCTGCAGGGCCTGGATCAGCAACTCGAAGGCGGTCAGTGCGAGGACGACGACGAAGGAGACTGCAGACCCCAACAGTCCGATGATGGTCGGGCTGAAGAGGTACCAGGCGGCCACGGTGAACGTCACGATCAGCAGGTGGCCCGCGAACATGTTGGCGAACAGACGGACGCAGTGGGTGAAAGGCCTCACCAGGATGTTCGAGATCAGCTCGATCGGCGCCAGGATGATGTAGAGCGGTTTGGGCAGCCCCGGGGGGAACATGATGTTCTTGAAGAAGCCCCAGCCGCCCTGCTTGGCGATCCCCAGCGGGACCCAGGTGAGATAGACGATGAGCGCGAAGGCGACCGGGATCGCGAAGACACTCGTCACTGGGAACACGAGGGTGGGGAAGATGCCCATGAAGTTGAGCACCCAGATGAAGAAGAAGAAGGTGAACAGCAGGGGGACGAACCTCTCGCCGCCCTTGCCGATCACATCGCGGGCGATGCCGTCCCGGATGAAGCCGTAACCCACCTCGCCCACGTTCTGCGCGCCGCGGGGGACGATCTTCGGCTTGCGGAAGGCGAACCAGAAGAACCCGATCACCACGATCGCGCCGATGAACAGCTGGATCATGGCCTTGTTGAAGCCGAACGGCCCGATCGAGAAGACGTTGTCGAAGAAGAAGATCTCGGTTCCCGGCGCGGGGAAGGTGCACTCCGGGAAGTTGCAGCCCCAGGCCGACGACGGCAGGGCAGCGGACAGGCTAAGACCCATCGGAAACCTCACGTTCGATGCGGGCGCGGGTCATACGCGCCGACCAGGAGTTCGAGCCCGAGATGTCGAGAGCGGGCGCTTTGGTCCCCAGCTGGTTGACCCGGACGACCGAGAGGTAGATCCCCAGGCCCATCCCGAGCATCGCGCCCACGGCAAGACCGGCGGTCGGATTCCCGAGCCATTGGCCCACCAACCAGCCCAGTGCGCCGTACAGGAGCATCCCGCCGATGAGCCGGCTCACGATGCCCCACGCCTCGTGTCCCGTCACACGGGCCGCGTCCTGAGTGGCCGCGAGAGAGGCGGGGGTGGGCTTCACGCGTGAGACGTTAGCAGGATGGCGACCGCGTATCAGGTCGGGGGGTCACTGTGGTGTGGCGCGCCCGGCCGAGAGGCCCTCGCACGTCACTTCAGGTGCTCGGACGACTGCTGGACGGCAGGGGGAACGTTGTCCGGATCGACGTAGAGAACCTTGGTCCGCGAGAAGATCACGACCTCGCACGCGGTCCAGACCAGGGTGCAGGCCAGGATCGTCAGGGCGAAGACCTTCGTGTCGAAGAGAGTCGTGCCCTGCAGTGCCAGAAGGAGTCCCAGCAGCACGCCGATCTTGATGATGTAGAGGGTCATCGCGACCATGAGTCCGGCCTGCGGGTTGTGCTTGAGGACCCCACCCAGCACCAACTGACCGATCATGAAGAACACGACCACCACCACGGTCCCGATGAGTGCCCCCACGCCGCCGGCGCTCCCCTTCAACGCGAAGGCGCCCACGGTGATGGCGGCGCCGACCGCAGCGGTCGGAAGGGCCGCGCCGCGCACGATGGTGCGGGTGAACTGATCCATCCCACGAGGCTAACCCCTGGCAGCACCCGGTGCCGGGGCCGGGCGGCAGTGGGGCGCCGCAGTGTCGACCGTCCCGGGTCAGGAGGCCTCGGCGTGGGGCTGGTCCTCGGAGAGGAGACGTCCCGGCGGGCTGCGGAGCAGCGCGAAGACCAGGAGCCCGAGGAGCGCCCCGATCCCGAGGGCCACGATGGCGGGGAGGAATGCGAGGGCGACGACCGTGCCGGCCAGGACGAGGGCCCAGCCGTAGAGCAACAGGACCGCGCCACGGTGGGAGTGCCCCATCTCCATGATGCGGTGGTGCAGATGCTCCTTGTCGGGGGCGAACGGGGATCGGCCCGCCCAGGTGCGGCGCGCCACCGCCATCCCGAGGTCGATGACCGGCAATGCGAGCACCGCGACCGGGATGAGGAGGGGCAGCAACGCGGGGGCGAGCGTCGCGGAACCGGTGGCGTTGGGGTCGACGCGACCGACCAGGGTGATGGTCGCCGTCGCGAGCACGAGGCCCAACAGCATGGAGCCGGTGTCGCCCATGAACACGCGGGCGCGGAAGAAGTTGTGCGGCAGGAAGCCCAGGCATGCACCCACGCAGGCGGCGGACGCCAGGGTGGCGAGCGTGGCGCGATCGAACCCGTTGACCACGTTGAGCAGATAGGAGTAGGCGAAGAAGCCGGCGGCTGCGATGGCGGCGATGCCGGCCGCCAGGCCATCCAGGCCGTCGATGAAGTTGAGGGCGTTGATCGTGAACACGACGATGAAGACGGTCACGAGGACACTCGTGAGGGGGTCGAGCACGAAGACGCCGCCGATCGGCAGCCAGGAGATGGATATACCGCCGTACGCGATGATGCCCGCGGCCAGCACCTGCCCCGCGAACTTGGTCAGGGCGTCCAACCCGTAGCGGTCATCGAGCATCCCGATCGCCACGAGGACCACGGAGGCCACGACGAGCGCCCAGATCGTCCCGGGCCCGCTCTCGAACACCTGGCTCAGCAGCGGCAGCCTGCTCGCGACGATGAAGGCGGCGAACAGACCTCCGAGGATCGCCAGACCGCCCATGCGCGGCGTCGGGAGGAGGTGGACGTCACGGTCGCGGACCTCCGCCATGGCGCCCCACCGCAGCGCCAATTGTCGGGCGAAGGGCGTGAGCAGGTACGCCGCGGTGGCCGCGACGAACAGACAGAGCAGCGACTCTCGCACCGACCGTCAGTCTGCCGGATAGGCGGGGTAGGAGGACACCAGATCGGTGACCTCAGACCGCACGGCAGCGGAATCGTCCCCGCGCACCGCGCGCCCGATGAGGGAGGCGACCGTCTTCATGTCCCCCACCCCCATGCCCTGGGTGGTCACACATGGGGTTCCCACCCGGATGCCGCTGGCGACTGCGGGTGGCTGGGGATCGTAGGGGATGGCGTTCTTGTTGAGGGTGATCCCGACGGCATCGCATCGCTCCTCCGCCTCAGTACCGGTGACACCGAGTTCCTGGAGGTCGATGAGGGCCAGATGGGTATCGGTCCCGCCCGACACGGGGCGCATCCCCTCGTCGGCGAGCCCGGCGGCGAGTGCCTGCGCATTGGAGATCACATCTGCGGCATAGCGCTGGTACTCGGGTGTCGCAGCCTCCTTCAGTGCGACTGCCTTGGCCGCGACGCTGTGCATCAGCGGACCCCCCTGCATCATCGGGAACACCGCCTTGTCGATGGCCTTGGCGTGCTCCTCCCGGCACAGGATCATGCCGCCCCGGGGCCCACGCAGCACCTTGTGCGTCGTGAAGCAGACGACATCGGCGTAGGGCACGGGGCTCGGGATGGCCTTTCCGGCGACGAGCCCGATGAAGTGCGCGGCGTCGACCATCAGGATCGCCCCGACCTCGTCGGCGATCCCGCGGAAGGCCGCGAAGTCGATGAGGCGGGGGTACGCGGTCGCCCCACAGATGATCAGCTTCGGCCGGTGCTCGCGTGCGAGCTGGAGAACCTCGTCGTAGTCGATGAGTTCGGTGTCCTCCCGGACGCCGTAGGACACGACGTTGAACCACTTGCCGGAGAAGTTGACCTTCGACCCGTGGGTGAGGTGTCCCCCGTGGGGCAGGCTCATGGCCAGGACGGTGTCGCCGGGCTTGACGAAGGCGCCGTACGCGGCGATGTTGGCACTCGCCCCCGAATGGGGCTGCAGGTTGGCATGTTCCGCGCCGAACAGCTCCTTCGCGCGCTCGATCCCGATGAGTTCGGCCTTGTCGACCTCGGCGCACCCGCCGTAGTAGCGCCGTCCCGGGTAGCCCTCGGCGTACTTGTTCGACAGCGTCGAGCCCAGAGCGGCCAGCACGGCGGGCGAGGTGAAGTTCTCGCTCGCGATCAGCTGCAGGCCTCCCCGCTGCCGGTCCAACTCCGACAGCAGGATGCCGGCGATCTCCGGATCCTCCTGCGCCAGAGCCTCGAAGTCAGGTCCCCAGAACGGTGGTGTCATGACCCCGAGTCTACGCGCGCTCCACGGAAGGGCGACGTCGTCAGCCCGGGGTGGCGCTCGCGTCGGGTGGGGTGCGGGGTGTCGGCTGGGTGTTAGATGGGCACGTGCAACGCGTCTTCGACTGCCACGACATCGGCGATCGGCAGGAGCATGTCACCACCGCGGTCGCGAAGTTGCGCCGGGGCCGGATCGCGGCTGTCCCGGACGAGTCCATGTATCTCCTGGTGTCGGACGCGTTCAGCATTGCCGGTGTGTCGCGGATCCGTGAGGTGAAGTCACAGGAGAACGTGCCCCTGACGGTCCTCGTGGGGTACGCCCGGACCGTCGACGGGGTGGCGACGCGCATTCCGCTGTGGGCCCGCGACCTGATGGAGGCACTCTGGCCGGGACCGCTGACCCTGCTGCTCACGCAGCAACCGAGCCTCGCGTGGCCCCTCGCCGCCCCCCGGATCGGGGTGCGGATGCCGCTCCACCCGATCGCGCTGGAGGTGGTGAGGGATCTCGGCCCGACGGCGAGCACCTCGGTCAACCGGCTGGGGCTACCCCCGGCCCGTGACTGCGACGAGGCCTTCGAGCAGTTCGACCGCGACGTGGACGTCTACCTCGATGCGGGCGCTTCGCCGTTCCCGCACCGCAGCACGATCGTCGACGCCACCGCGGAGGTACCCCGCATCGTCCGGGAGGGAGCGATCACCACAGAGCGCATCGAGGAGATCGTCGGACCGGTGCAGCCCCCCGGATCGGGGGCGTGAGTGCTGGTGCGGGGCAGCCGGATCAGCGCCGGACGGCACTGGTGAACCGCGGGCGCCCCGACCAGTCGGGATGGTCGACGACGTCGTGGAAGGAGCCGTCGGCCCGGATCAGCGCCGGGACACCCTCCGGTTCCCCCTGGTCGTCGCCGTGTTCGAGCAACAGGACGCCCCCGGGCCGCAGTGCCACCGACGCTCGTCCGATCAGAGGGCGGACGAGCGCGAAACCGTCGGGACCACCGAACAGCGCGACGGCGGGATCGTGGTCCCTGACCTCGGGATCCCGGGGGACGCAGTCGTCGGGGATGTAGGGGGGGTTGCTGACGACGAGGTCGGCCGGTGAGCTCTGCCACGAGGCGGGGTCGAGAACATCGCCGGCGACCACCGTGACCGACGACCCCCGGGCCGCGAACCTCGGCCGCTGATCCGCGACGTTGCGCTCCAGCCACGGAAGAGCGTCCGTGCTGGACTCGATGGCGACGACCTCGGCCGGCGCATGGCAGGCCAGGGCGATCGCGAGCGCACCCGATCCGCTACAGGCGTCGATCACGACTGCCGGCCGCGCCAGGTCCCGCAGCAGGCCGATCGCGAACTGCGCCATCACCTCGGTCTCCGGGCGTGGGACGAAGACACCGGGGCCGACAGCGAGGTCGAGATCACCGAACGGCGCGGTGCCCAGGATGTGCTGCAGCGGCTCGCGCCGCCCACGCCGGGCGACCGCCGCGTCGATGGCCGCGAGTTCGTCGGCGTCGACCGGGCCGGCGAAGGCGAGTCCGGCGGGTGAGGCACCGAGGACGTGCCCGACGATCCACCGGGCGTCGGCGGCGGCGCTGGGGACACCGGCCTCCCGGAGGCGGTCGGCCACATCCACGACGACCTGTCGCGCGTCGGTCATGAGTCCCCGGCCGCCAACCTGCTCTCGGTGTCGGCCGCCATCAGGGCCGAGATGAGTTCATCGAGATCCCCATCGAGTACGGCATCGAGGTTGTGCGCCTTGAAGCCGACCCGATGGTCGGAGATGCGACTCTCCGGGAAGTTGTAGGTGCGGATGCGCTCCGAACGGTCCACTGTGCGGACCTGCGCCCGCCGGGCGTCGGCCGCCTCCCGGTCGGCCTCCTCCTGAGCAAGGAGCAGCAGTCTCGAGCGAAGGATGCGCAACGCCTGTTCGCGGTTCTGCAACTGGCTCTTCTCGTTCTGGCAGGAGACCACCAGCCCCGTCGGGAGGTGGGTGATACGTACCGCCGAATCCGTCGTGTTGACACTCTGTCCGCCGGGACCGCTCGACCGGAACACATCGATCCGGAGGTCGTTGGCGTCGATCTCGACGTCGACATCCTCTGCTTCCGGCATCACGAAGACTCCCGCGGCCGACGTGTGGATGCGCCCGGATGACTCCGTCACCGGGACCCGCTGGACACGATGGACACCGCCCTCGAACTTCAGCCGCGCGTAGGGCGCCTCATCGGGTTCGGCGACGGTCCGGGACTTGACCGCCAGAGACGCGTCCTTGACGCCGCCGAGATCGGACTCCTCGAGGTCGATCAGTTCGGTCGTCCACCCGCGGCGCTCCGCGTAGCGCTGGTACATGCGCAGCAGGTCTGCGGCGAAGAGCGCCGACTCGGCGCCGCCCTCGCCGGCCTTGACCTCGAGGATGACGTCCTTGGAGTCGAGGGGATCGCGGGGGGCGAGCAGCAGCGTCAACCGTGCAGCGACTTCGGCCCGCTCGTGGGCGAGAGCGGCCAACTCCTCGCCGAAGGCGGGGTCCTCCCCGGCCAACTCGCGAGCGGCGTCGACCTCACCACCCAACTCCAGCCACAGCCGGTAGTCGGCCACGATGGGCCGCAACTCGGCGAACCGCCGGCCGAGCCGTCGGGCCCGTGCCGGCTCGGCGTGCACCTCGGGACGGGACAGGTCCGCCTCGATCTCGGCGTACTCCGCTACGAGGTCCTCACAGACCTCGAACGTCACTTCTTGTCCGAAGCGCCCTTGCCGAACCGCTTCTCGAACTTGGCGACCCGGCCACCCGAGTCGAGGATCTTCTGCTTGCCCGTGTAGAAGGGATGACACGCGGAGCACACATCGGCATGGATCGTGCCGTCCTTGGCGGTGCTGCGTGTCGTGAAGGTGTTCCCGCACGTGCACGTCACCTGGGTCTCGACGTACTCGGGGTGGATGTCGGGCCTCATGTCGCTCCTTGTCTCAACTCCGGGTCGCAGACGGCCGCACTGCGCGGACGAGGGCGTGAACCGGAGACGGAACCGTCAGTGTCCCACGGGACGCCGCGGAACCCCAAACCGCCGACCTCAGTCGGTGGCGAGGTCCGC
>CAIWTL010000277.1 GCA_903915555.1 uncultured Micrococcales bacterium
CGGTCGCCTCGTGGCCGCCCGTCGACGGGCGGCCGGTCCCGGTCTGCGGTGGTCTAGCGTTCGGTCGGGGACCGTCGACCGCGTCGCGGCCCTCCGGGGCCTCTGGGAGGTCCGCGGAACCCTTGGATTCGGGCATGGTGAGGTACCCCGGTGGGGGTTCGTGCTGCCGTTCTGGTACGGCTCGGGGCGTTCATCTGGTAGTGACGGTCCCCGGTCGGCGCGGCGGCGCAAGCAGGTTGGTCGTGGGGCAAACAGCGCCCTCGGTGTCGCCGCGCTGGTCTCGAGCTGTTGGGTGGTTTGCTTTCCGGTGCCCGGCCCGTGGCCGCCCTTTGTGCGACGCCGTGCGGTGAGGACGGTTGACGAGCTGGCGGGCCCGGGGACGGTCCCGGCATGGCACATAACCCGAACAAGAAGTTGTCCAAGCGTCGAATGCGCCGCACCATCGAGCGGGACGCGCTGGCCTTGGCGGCGTGGCCGTGGCTGGGCGCTCTGGGCGCGGTCATCGAGGTAGTGATTCCGCCCGCAGCGACGGGCCGGCCGCGAGCGTTCAACGGCGCGTCACTGATGCTGTTGGTGGCGCTGCGGTGGCGGGCCAAGTCGCTGGACCATGCCGAGGGGTACCTGGCGGACAACTGGGAGCGGGTGCGCCGCCACGGCTTGGCGCACGGCTGCAGCTTGCACGAGCGGCCGCCGCGGTGGGAGTACCTGCGCACGATCCGGGAGGATGTCCGCTTCGCGGAGTTGATCGAGGCGTTGGATCCGGTCTTCATCGATGCCGGTGTGGGCACCGCCCACGCGGTCGGGTTGCTCGCGGACCCGGCTGGTCCCCACATCGTCCCCAGACGCTCCTCGCACCTTCGGGGTGACGGCACCACCACCAAGCACATGACCGCCGTCCGCACTGACGCCGACGGGAAGGTGCGAGGTTCGAGGGCGACGCGACTGGCGCCGCGAGCGCCGGAGAAGTTGGTCACGACCAAGAACGGAGCCGAACTGACGGGCTACCCGCTCACAGCCTGGACCGTGCACGGCGACCAGCGCTGGCAGCGGGTGGTGCTGGCGATCGCCCCGCACCCGGAGGGCGACGAGATCACCGTCGCCGAGGCGGCGCTGCACTGTGTGCTCGACCGGACGCCCGTGCCCGTCACCGTTGGCTACGACCGCCTCATGCAGGGAGCTGCCCAGGCGCGCATCATGCGGAGAGGCGCGCTGCCCATCGTCGAGCACGGCCAAGCCGACTCGAAGGTCACCGACCCGCGTCGTGTCGTGATCCTGCCCGATGACCTGGTCCCTGTGCGGGGGTCGAAGGCCACGAAAGAGACCCGCAAGGGCAAAGGCCGGCGCCGCCGTTCCAGCGACGCACCGACGGAGAAGCGGCGTCTCGCCGTCGCGCAGTTGGCCGACGCGGTGCACGCTGGCCGGCACGGGCCATGCCATCACCTGCTGGCGACAATCGACACCTGCCTCGTGGTCCACGACGGCGGCTCTGATCGGGACTGGTGGCACCGCACCGAGGTGCCACCTCTCGTGCGCGTGGAACGGGTGGCGAACGGCGACGGCACCTACACGCTGTGGGGAGTGTGGCGGCTGCGCTGTGAGCACGCCGACCGGGCGAACCGCTACTTCGAACACCGCGTCGAGCTGTCGGGCAAGACGGGCCGATCTGCCACGGCGAACCGGTTGGCGGCATACCCCTACCTGCACCCTCAGGCCTCGGGCCTGTACGGCTGGCGCAACGACATCGAGTCCTTCTTCTCCTGGCTGAAGCGGCAGATGCCCTTCCACGGGCACGCCACGTCGCTGCGCTACCTCGACTTCGTCTTCGACGTCATCGGCGCCGGGGTGCTCAACAACGCCATCGCCTACGACCTCCACGGCCGCAGCGACGACTGATGGGCAGGTCGGGTTGACGCAGGGGCCGCCGCCGGGACGGTCCCGGCATGCACACCACAACCTCCACCGCTGGAGCGGCCGTTTCGGTGCCCCCCACCGGACTCCGGGTTCCGGACGTCGTCAACCCCGATGCCACCCTGCGGCTCCTCAGCTCCACCGGCATCGAGCCCGACCCGGCATGCGGTGACCTCCTCGCCGAACTCGCAGACCACGCCCACCACCGAAACCCGACCATCGCCGCGGACCGGTTCCTCGCACCCGGCATGGTCGATCTCGCCCAACGGTGGGCGGCGTTCGTGGCCGCCCACGCCTACGACGGGGACGCCCCCGACACGATCGCCCGGCCTCCCTGGACCTGCCCCGCCAGACGGCGGGGCAGGCCGCTGACCCGCACCGAACAGGCCTTGTGCCGGGTCGCGGTCCAGCGCTGGGACACCCGCAGCGACGTCACCCCCGCCCAGTACGCGCTCGCAGAGGCATCCGCCACGTCCGGCGAGCTCGCCAAGCTCCGCATCGACGCCGTCACCGTCGCCGGCCACGTGCACGCGGCACTGCCCGGAGGCCGAGACCAGCTCCCTCGCACGGCGACCCTCGACGACTGGCAGACCCGCACTGTGCTCGCACGCCTCACCGTGCTCACCGACCGGGACCGCGCCCAACCCCTCGTGTACGACGGGACCGACCCCGGCACTGCGAAGGCCCAGGCGTCAGCGTCGGGGAACCTCGCCCGAGTCCTGCGGGTCGCCGGCCTCAGCGGTGACCGCTCTCTCAATCCCACATCGATCCGCAACGCCTGCGCCCGTCGCCTCCACGACGACGGCATCCGCCTCGAAGAGATCGCCGCCGCCATGGGCGCCAAGAGCCTCGACAGGCTCTGGTCCGTGCTCGCCGAACACCAAGACGACGGCGCTGGCGGCTAACCGGCACTGCACTCCGCTGTCCGAGCGTCCCGAGGCCCTTGCGTTGCCACACAGATGCTTGCATACTGCAATCATGCCGAACATCCTCGTCCGCGACGTCCCCGACGACGTCCACGGCGCCCTCCAACAGCGGGCCGAACAGCGAGGCCAGTCCCTGCAGCAGTACCTGTCACAGGAGCTCACCCGGATGGTCGAACGTCCCACTCCCGAAGAGCTCTTCGCCCGCATCGCTCGCCGCCAGGGCGGCAAGGTCGGCCTCGAACAAGCTGTTGCCGACCTCGAAGGCGAACGCCCCGCCTCGTGATCGTCGTCGACGCGTCGGTCCTCGCCAATGCCCTCGCCGACGACGGCCTCGACGGCGCAACCGCCCGCAACCGACTCGCCGGTGCCGACACGCTTGCCGCTCCCGACCTGGTCGACGTGGAGACCACCGCGGTCCTCCGGAAACGATGGATCGCCGGGGACCTCACCGACCAACGCTTCTCCGACGCCGTCGGCGACCTGGAGGAACTCGACCTCACCCGATATCCGACCCTCCCGCTGATGCGCCGGGCATTCGAGCTGCGCTCGAACGTGACCGCCTACGACGCGGCCTACATCGCTCTCGCAGAACGACTCGGCTGCACGCTCCTCACCGCCGACCAACGGCTGGCAGCCGCCCCGGCCATCGCGTGTCCGGTCGAAGTCCTTCATCCCTGACCGCCGACCGGTCGGCGCCGCCCGACGGCAGAGTCGATCCGGCACTTCATTCACTCAGCAGTCAGTCGCCGCACTCGTCGATGAGCACGTCGGAGGACGAGTCGTCGTGCGTCACCGCGGTGACGCCGAGGTAGTAGCCGCCGGCGGTGCTGATCATCCCGGTGATCCACGTCTGGTCGTCGTCGGTGACCCCTTCGCTTGTCCTGATGGGGTCGTCGTCGGCTGCGGCGTTGTCGAAGTACGCGATCGCGTCGGCGGGTGTCCCAGGGATCCGTAGCACGGTGACGAGCCCGCTGTTGCAGTCGATCAGCAGCGCCGGGGCGACGAGGCTGCGACCGCCTGGCGGGACGGAGAACACAGAGCCGCGAAGGAAACTCAGGAACGGGTCGATGCCGTCGTCGATCGGTTCACCTGCACCGGGCAGCCCGGGTTCGGACCCGACGTCGGTGAGTTCCGGCAGGACAACCGCGCCGTCCGGAGCTGCGGGCCACGTCTCGGGGCCACCCGGGCCACCAGGACCGGACTGGGCGAGCGCCCGCTCGTAGCGGAGCTCGCTCGAGCCGAGGCCTGGCTGGTCGCCCTGGGGCTCACCGACGCGAACCACCAGATGCGAGACAGGTCGCAGCGAGCAGTCGTTGCTGCCGTCGTCGCCTCCGACGCAGGTGCGGCTCGCTCCCACCTTCATGAACATCGACACGTCGCCGATACGAGCGGAGCAGTCGAGGAGGTTCTCACCGTCGAGTGCGGGCTCGGTCAGGAACCTCGCGGACGCGGCAGCGTCGGCCGGGCTGTCCGGCGGGATCATCGTCGTGGTCGCGTCCTCAGCGGTGCGATCGGGGGCGGTGACGATCTCCACAGTGCAGCTGTTCACCGCCGAAGCCTCGGGCACGCCGAGAGCCGACACGTACTCGTCCCACACCTCGGCCGGGTCGCCATCGATGATGAACACCGCCTGCCACCCCGGCGCCCGCCCGGTGTCTCGGCCTTCCCAGGTCTCGGGTGCCATGCCCATGTTCGGCGGCGCCCACGGGAACGCCCGCGCGACCAGCTGGCTGCCCTCCACCACGTCAACTCCCGGCGCCAACGGAGTGCCCGGGCCAGCCAGATCGTCGGCGCCCACCGAGGGAGCACCTGGAGTGCCGTCGCCGGTCTCGTCGGGATCACCGCACGCCACGGCCAAGAGGCCACACACGGCAACCACCCCGACGGCCGCGACCAACCTGAGACGCGCCCCCCGGACGCCTACTCCCATGCGCCGACGGTACCGCCCCCCGACCTCCGACCGCCCTTGGCCGACTCCGGAATCAGCGGAGCCACGTGTCGCCATCCGCCAGCAACAGACGGGACTCGATCCGGCACTACTCGTCCAAGCGGACAGAGGCCCTGCGAACTCGCACGACCAGCATTGCCCCGAAGAGCGCGGCCAGAGCCAGGGACGCTATGCCGCCAATGGCCCACAGCACTCTGATCCAGCCGTCGTACTCGGACGCTCGGCTCAACGACGTGATGGACACGATCGCGAAGAAGGCACACCACAGGCTCAGCGCCCACGCCGACGATGCCCGAGCAGCTCGTTTCCACTTCGGGCCGACCTCCGCCATTCCGATGACGGTACCGAGGCCACCACCGCCTGGGCACGACTCGTGCGCAGCACTCACCGACCGATCCGGCACTTCATGCCTGGGGTGCAGGCGGCCCCGGTCGTGACTCGACTGGCGGACGTCGCGGGTCACCGCCTGATGCTGCGGAACGGATCCCTACGTCGGCGACGCAGCCAGCCGTAGCCGATGACCACGTAGGCGAGGAGCAGCCACGCAGGTGTGACCAGTTCCCCCACCGACCAGCAGGCGAGCAGCCACAGGGCCGTGGGGGTAGCCAGATCGAGGATCAACTCGATCGTTCGTGTGGGCTCATCCACGGAGCGGATCGCCACCGGAGACGACGCCCACGGGCCCACGACCTGTTCCCGATACCGGCGCAGTGCCTGGACCTTGAGCTCGGTCGCCGTCGCCCGACCCATCGACAATCCCTCATCACGTGCCGCTGCGACGAATGACGGCAACTCGACCGCAGAGCCGTCACCGCGCACCGCCAGGCCGAGGCTCCACGACCCGACCGGCGTCGCCCCGACGCGGATTCCCGACGCCCCCGCCGTCGTGACCCACTTCCGTTCGGCGGTCTCGACAGCCACCACGTCCGCGATCGTCTCCCATGGCACCTCGGCCCATGCCCAGAAACGACGGATCTGCAGACCCTGCGAAGTGGCCGACACACCCCGCCGCAGCAACCCGGCCGCGATCGCACTCCCGATGAGCAGCGACACGGCTGCGAACACGACGCCGGCCCACCTGTTCGTCACCGGCAGGCCCGCAACCTCCATCCGCCCGCTCACCGCTCCGGCGGCACCGAGAGCTGCTCCGAACAGGCCCGCTACACCGCAGAGGAGTGCTTGGATCACCTGGGTACCGGACGGGCCGAACCACAAC
>CAIWTL010000278.1 GCA_903915555.1 uncultured Micrococcales bacterium
AGCACGCCTCCCCGGTCGGTGAGCCGGTCGAACTCGGCCAGGACGGCTTCCTCGACGAGATCGGTCAACTGTTCGAGGACATAGGCGCCCTGGGAGGGGTTCTCGTTCGCCGCCAGCCCCCACTCATTGTTGATGATCATCTGGATGGCGAGCGCCCGACGCACGGACTCGGGGGTCGGGGTGGTCACGGCCTCGTCATAGGCGTTGGTGTGCAGGGAGTTGCAGTTGTCGTAGATGGCGATGAGCGCCTGGAGGGTCGTGCGGATGTCGTTGAAGCTCATCTCCTGGGCGTGCAGTGAGCGGCCCGAGGTCTGGACGTGGTACTTGAGTTTCTGGGATCGGGTGTTCGCTCCGTACCGCTCCCGCATGGCGACCGCCCAGATTCGCCTGGCCACTCGTCCCAGAACCGCGTACTCCGCGTCCATCCCGTTGCTGAAGAAGAACGACAGATTGGGCGCGAAGTCGTCGATGTCCATCCCGCGCTCCAGGTAGGCCTCCACGTAGGTGAAGGCGTTCGCAAGGGTGAATGCCAGTTGCGAAATGGGGTTCGCTCCCGCCTCGGCGATGTGATACCCGGATATCGAGACGGAGTAGAAGTTCCGCACGCCATGCTCGATGAACCACTCCTGGATGTCCGCCATGCACCGCAGGGAGAACTCGGTGGAGAACAGGCACGTGTTCTGCCCCTGGTCCTCCTTGAGGATGTCCGCCTGCACGGTCCCTCGGACCGCTGCCAGGGTCCTGGCCATGATGTCCGCCCGCTCGGCGTCATCGGGCTCACGACCCTCAGCCGCGGAGAACCCCTCCAACTGCTGATCGATCGCGGCGTTGAGGTACATCGCGAGGATCGCGGGGGCCGGGCCGTTGATGGTCATGGAGACGCTCGTCGTCGGCGAGACGAGGTCGAAGCCGGCGTACAGCGTCTTCATGTCGTCGAGGGTCGCCACCGAGACGCCCGACGTCCCCACCTTCCCCAGGATGTCGGGGCGCCTGTCGGGATCACGCCCGTACAGCGTCACGGAGTCGAAGGCGGTCGACAGGCGCGTGGCCTTCGCGTCGGCCGACAGGAGGTGGAAGCGACGATTCGTACGGGCCGGATCGCCCTCACCGGCGAACATCCGGGCCGGATCCTCCTCCGTCCGCTTGAACGGGAAGACCCCGGCGGTGAACGGGAAGCGACCCGGAACGTTCTCCCGGCGCAGCCACTCGAGGGTGTCGCCGTCGTCGCGGAAGCGCGGTAGCGCCACCCGCGGCACCCGGGTACCGGCCAGCGTCTCGCGGGTCAGCGGCGTCACGACCTCGCGGCTGCCGCGCACCTCGACGAGGGCATCGCCGGAGTAGTCGCGCACCGTGTCCGGCCACGAGTCGAGCAACTGCTGGGCCTCGTCGTCGAGAGCCATGTCGAGATCTGCCGCTGCACCGACGAGGGCCTTGCGCACCGCGCCATCGGATACCTCGGCCGATGCGGCGCGCACCGCCTGGCGACGATGGGCGAGATCGGCGAGTTCAGCGGTGCGGGCGTGGTAGGAGCGAACCGTCTCCGCCACCTCGGACAGGTAGCGGGCGCGGTCGGCGGGCAGCACTCCCCGCAGCCCACTCGATGTGCGGCCCGGAACCCTCGGCAGGAGGCCCGCTCCCTGGGGCAGCCCCAGCGGCACGAGCAGATCGTGCAGGGCACCGTAGAGAGCGGTGACCCCATCGTCGTTGAAGCGCGCTGCGCTCGTGCCGAAGACCGGCATGTCCTCCCAGCCTGACGAGAACGCCTGGCGGTTGCGGAGCAGTTGGCGCGCGACGTCCCGCCGGGCGTCCTCGGCCCCCCGGCGCTCGAACTTGTTGATGGCCACCACGTCGGCGAAGTCGAGCATGTCGATCTTCTCCAACTGGGACGCCGCCCCGAACTCCGGTGTCATGACGTAGAGCGACAGATCACTGTGATCGACCAGCGCGGAGTCTCCCTGCCCGATGCCGGGCGTCTCGACGATGATCAGGTCGACACCGGATGCCCGGCAGGCGTCGATCATCGCGGGCAACTGCTGGGGGATCTCGCTGGTGGCGTCGCGGGTGGCGATCGACCGGAAGAACACGTTGTCGCCGATGGAGTTCATCCGGATCCGGTCACCGAGCAGGGCACCCCCGCCGCGCCGCCTCGTCGGGTCGACGGCGAGCACGGCGATCCGCAACTTGTCCTCGTGATCGATCCGGAACCTGCGCACGAGTTCGTCGGTCAGGGATGACTTGCCGGAGCCGCCGGTGCCCGTGATACCGAGCACGGGCACGGCGCGCACGTCGGAAGACGGGGTCCAACGGGGCTCACCGCGCTCCAGTGCCGTCAGGGTCATGGCGAGCGCGGCCTCGTCACCTGTCGTGAGCCGGTCCGGCTCAGGGGCGCGGGTGGCGGTGAGATCCACGTCGCAGTCGGCGATGATCGTGTTGATCATGCCCGGGAGACCCAGCCGCTGGCCGTCCTCGGGGCTGAAGATCGTCACCCCACGCGACGCCAGCTGTGCGATCTCCGACGGGACGATCACTCCGCCGCCTCCACCGTAGATGCGGACGTGCCCCGCGCCGCAGGAGTCGAGGAGTTCCCGCAGGTAGGTGAAGTACTCGACGTGCCCCCCCTGGTAGGACGACACGGCCACCGCCTGTGCGTCCTCCTGAACCGCTGCCCGTGCGACCTCCGCGACGGATCGGTCGTGCCCGAGGTGGATCACCTCGGCTCCCTGGGACTGCAGGATGCGCCGCATGATGTTGATCGCCGCGTCGTGCCCGTCGAAGAGGCTCGCAGCCGTGACGATGCGGACGGGGTGGGCGGGCACGTGCACGAGGACCTCCGGGCGGTCGGCACCGGGACACCACAGTGGGACTTACGTCGTTGGAGTCCGTCGTGGGTATCCCTCGGTCGTGGGTAGTCAATAGTTGGACGTCCAACAGTCTGACATCCAATCATAGTCGATCGGTCCGGTCCCCTACCCTGGAACACGGAGCACGCCGTCCGTGGCGACGGCTCGACCGGTCGACAGGAAGAGGGATGGTGCCCGCCGCACGACAACCGGGAGATCCGCGGGGAGACGCCTCGGGGTTCGCTTCCCCCGGAGTGGATCCGCGCCCGGCATTCCCGTCGGCGCAGACGGACGCTCTCACCGGTCTGCCCAACCGTTCCGCCACCCGCGCCTACCTGACGGACCAGCAGGGCACCGAGGTGTCGGTGCTCCATATCGACCTCGACTCGTTCCGCACGGTCAACGACAGCCTCGGACACGATGAGGGCGACATCACGCTCGCCCGTGTCGCCGCTCTGCTGCGCGACGTGACGGCTCCCACCGATTTCCTCGCGCGCGTCGGGGGGGACGAGTTCGTCGTCGTGCGCCCCGACTCGTCGCCATCGGAGGCGACCGCCCTCGCCGCGGCCGTCCTGCGCCGGTTCGCCCAGGAGCGCTGGGGCAGCGAGGGGCACTCGGTCCAGCTGTCGTGCCGCATCGGCATCACGGTGGGGGACGCGGCCGACGACCTGCTGCGCCAGGCGGGCACTGCCCTGTCCTTCGCACGGGACCGCGGCTCCACCCGGTTCTACTCACCGGAGATGACCCGGTCCGCGGCCGAGCGTTCCCGTCTCG
>CAIWTL010000279.1 GCA_903915555.1 uncultured Micrococcales bacterium
CCGGTCCACCCCTCGGACCTCGCGGGCCTTGGCCGCGATCCCGAGGCGCCGCGCTGATCCGACGAGGGCGAGCGCGGTCTCGCTGCTGGGGCAGGTGATCTCCAGTGAGGACGACCGGCCCGGCTCCGTGAGCGAACCGTGGGCGAGGAAGGCGCCCCGCCACGCCGCCTCGGCGTCGCAGGGCCCCCCGGCCACCACGGCCGGGGGGAGGCCGCGGACGGGTCGCCCACGACCATCGACCAACCCGGTCTGCCGCGCGAGCCAGGGCCCCCCGTTCGTGACGCGGATCGCGTATTTCGTCCCGCGACGAAGACCCGTCGGCTGGATCACGGCGAGCGTCACGTCGTGGCCGTACAACTCGGAGATGTCCTTGCGGATCCGACGCGCGATGGTGGACGTGTCGAACTCGGCCTCGACCACGATCTCGCCGCCGATGACCTGCAGGGTGCCGCCGATGCGCAGCATCGTGGCGACCTCGGCCTTGCGGCAACAGGTCTTGGTGATCGGTAGACGGGCGAGCTCGTCCTTGACCTCTGCCGTCAGCGCCATGTCGGAATCCTGCCACGCCCGGTCAACTCGGCGAACGCCGCCGCCAACAGGTCGGGGTCGTGGGTGCCATCGGGCCCCCCTGGCGCGGCCACGGGTCTCAACACGAGTTCTGCTCCCAACTCCTCTGCACAGACCCCACCCAGGCGCTGCGGGTCCGCAACACTGCGGGGGTCGGCCACCACAGCGTCGACCGTGAGTCCCGGCACCTCGGCGGCCAGAACCGCGATGTACCGCTCGGCGGTGAAGCCGGTGGTCTCCCCCTGCTGCGCGACAAGGTTAAGCACGACTACCCGTTTCGCGCTGCACTCTTTGATGCTTTGGGCCAACTCGGGCACCAGGAGAGGCGCAATCACCGAGGTGTACCAGGAGCCCGGGCCCATGATGACGACGTCGGCTTCCTCGACCGCTTCGACAGCCTCGGGACAGGCGGGGGGGTCTGCGGGGTCCACGGCGATGTTCTCGACGACGCCCTGGGTCGTCGCCACGGCCACCTGCCCGCGGACTTCGCGGGTGCCGTCCGACCCGTCGGGGTCGAGTCCGCTGACCGCGGCCACGATCTCCAGCGGCTGCGGGCTGACCGGAAGGACCCGGCCCTGTGCCCCCAGCAGCGCAGCGACCCAGTCCAGGCCGGCCACGACGTCTCCCGTCTCGTCCCACATCGACATGATCAGGAGGTTGCCGAGGGAGTGGCCGTCGAGTTCCCCCTCCCCGCGGAAGCGGTGCTGGACGACCCGGCTCCACGTCCGACCCCACGTGTCGTCACCGCACAGTGCCGCCAGCGCCATGCGCAGGTCACCGGGCGGCAGAACACCGAAGTCGCGTCGCAGGCGGCCGGACGACCCACCGTCGTCGGAGACCCCCACGATGGCGGTGAGGTTGTCTGTGACGCGACGCATGGCCTGGAGGGTCGCGGCGAGCCCGTGACCGCCCCCCAGCGCGACCGCACGTGGCCCGTGGCCGTCGGGGAACCCGCTGATGCGCCTCATTCCCGCCCCAGGTCGCGGTGGTAGACGAGGGTCTCCACACCCTGCTTCACGAGGCGGGCGCTGAGGTTCTCGACCATGGCCACCGAGCGGTGCTTCCCGCCGGTGCAGCCGACGGCCACGGTGACGTACCGCTTGCCCTCCCGCAGATACCCGTCGGCGACGATGTCGAGCATGCGGGTGACCGTGTCCAGGTAGTCGCGCGCCTCCTGTCGTCCCACGACGTAATCGTTGACAGGGGCGTCCTTGCCCGTGCGTTCCCGCAGTTCCGGGACCCAGTAGGGGTTGGGCAGGAATCTGACATCGAGGACGATGTCGGCGTCGACGGGGATGCCGTATTTGAAGCCGAACGACATGACGGTGGCGCGCAGTTGCATGCGCTGTTCGTCGGGGAAGGCCGCCTCGACGCGACGGCGCAGGTCGTGGACGTTGAGCGCCGTGGTGTCGACGACGAGGTCCGCGTCGGCGCGGAAGGCCGCGAGAAGGCTCCGTTCGCGCTCGACGCCGTCCAGCAGGCGTCCCGATCCCTGCAGCGGATGGGGGCGTCGGCTGCTCTCGAAGCGACGGACCAGTGCCTCGTCGCTGGCCTCGAGGAACAGCGTCCGGACGTCGACACCCTCGAACCGGAGCCGGGCGAGAGCCTCGGTGAGATCGGAGAAGACATCACCCCCCCGGGCGTCGACCACGACCGCAACGCCCGCTCCGCCGGTCGGGCGCGGCGTCGCCGCCACGGCCTCGGCCAGCAGGGAGGGAGGGAGGTTGTCGATGACGAACCAGCCGAGGTCCTCCAGGGCGCGGGCGGCGGTGGACTTGCCCGCTCCCGACATCCCGGTCACGAGGACCAACTCGGGGATCGGCGTCTGGTCCATGTCAACTGCTTCCGGTACGGGGGGTCGGGTCGGGCGGCTGCTCGATCACCTCGCCCGTGGTCAGGTTAACCGCGGGGGCGGCGGCGTCGCGTCGCGAACGCAGATGCTCGCTCACCGACACCGCCAGAGCGGGGCCGATCCCCGGGACGCCGGCCAACTCCTCAGGGTCCGCGGCGGTCAGCGCCCGGACCGACCCGAAATGCTTGAGAAGTGCCTTCCGCCGCGCCGGTCCGAGGCCGGGGATGCCATCCAGGGCGCTGGTCGTGCTGCGCTTGGCCCGCTTCTTCCGATGGCCGCCGATGGCGAAGCGGTGGGCCTCGTCGCGCAGGTTCTGCAGCAGGTGCAGCGCCTCACTGCTTCGCGAGAGGATGACCGGGTCGTCCTCGTCCGGCAGCCAGATCTCCTCCAGGCGCTTGGCCAGACCGCAGACGACGACGTCGTCGATCCCGAGTTCGCGAAGCGCGGCCGCCGCGGCCTGGGCCTGGGCGCGGCCACCGTCGACGACGAGGAGTTGCGGAGGGTATGAGAATCCCTTGCGGGTGACCGGAGTCGGCCCCTCGGTCCCCGCCATCTCAACCTCGGACGAGTCGCTGCGTTCCGATAGGTAACGACGGAACCTGCGTCCCACCACCTCCTGCATCGCGGCGAGGTCCGAGTGCGCGGCCTCGGACGAGACCGTGAAGCGCCGGTAGTCACCGGTACGCGGCAGGCCGTCCTCGAAGACCACCATGGAGCCGACGGTGTCCTGCCCCTGCAGGGTGGAGATGTCGTACCCCTCGATACGCAGCGGAGCGCTGTCCATGCCGAGGGCCTGCTGCAGATCCTCCATTGCCCGGGCTCTCGCGGTCAGATCGCCGGTTCGGCGCCGCTTGTGCAGCGCGAGGGACTGCTCGGCGTTGCGCTGGACGGTCTCCAGCAGCAACTTCTTGTCACCCCTCTCGGGACGACGGATGCTCACCCGGCGGCCCGCACGCTGTGTCATCCACTGCGCCAGGTCGGTACCGGCCGATTCCCCGGTCAGGTCGAGGGAGACGAGGATGTCCCGTGGCAGCGCCTCCGGGTCGGTGTCGCCGTAGAACCGCAGGAGCGCCTGGGCGAGCAGGTCGGCGTCGGTGAACTCCATGGTCCGCTCGACGACGAAACCCCGCTGCCCGGTGATGCGGCCGCCACGCACATGGAATATCTGGACGGCCCCCTGTAGATCGTCGGAGGCGAGGGCCACGACGTCGGCGACGGTGGTGTCGGGGAGTACGACGGTGTTGCGCTCCAGTGCGCGGCGCAGGGCGAACAGGTCGTCACGCAGGCGTGCGGCCGCCTCGAAGTCCTCCCGTGCGGCGGCCTCGGTCATCTCACGTTCCACGCGCCGCAGGTGCGGTTGCGTGTCGCCGGCCACGAAGGAGCAGAACCCGTCGACGATCTCGCGGTGCTGCTCCGCTGTCACCCGTCCTACGCAGGGCGCCGAACACTTGCCGATGTACCCCAACAGGCACGGACGCCCCGACATCTCGGCACGCCGGAACACACCCTTGCTGCAGGTCCGGGCGGGAAAGACGCGCAGCAACTGGTCGACCGTCTCCCGGATCGCCCAGGCGTGGGAGTAGGGCCCGAAGTAGCGCACACCTTTCCGCTTGGCGCCGCGCATGACCATGATGCGCGGGTAGTCCTCCGAGACCGTGACGGCGAGGAACGGGTACGACTTGTCGTCGGTGTACTTGACGTTGAACCGGGGCTCGTACTCCTTGATCCAGGAGTACTCCAGTTGCAGGGCTTCCACCTCGTTGGCGACGACCGTCCAGTCCACCGACGCGGCGGCCGCCACCATCGCCGCCGTGCGGGGGTGCAGGGAGGACGCGAAGTACGAGTTGAGGCGGTTGCGGAGGTTCTTGGCCTTCCCGACGTACAGCACCCGACGATCCGCGTCGAGGAACCGGTAGACCCCGGGCTCGTCGGGCACCTCACCGGGTTCGGGTCGCAGGCTCACCCCGTCAGCCTAGGGGGCGCGGGAGATGCGGTAATGTCACAGCAATGTCACAGCAACGCGTGAGCGATGTCACAGCGACACGCCGCAGAGCCTTCCTGGAAATCGGGCACAGTTCCGCTATGCCCAAAAATCCCTTGATCGCTGCCGCCGTGGCCGCGTGCGCGGGAACCGTCGTTGCGGTTGCCCCGGCGAACGCCGCCTCCCCGGCCGAGATGGCCGAGGGCCGTCGCAGCTCCGTGTACGTGCAGGGCGACTCGTTGACGGTCGGCGCCGGCCCGATCATCAAGCAGCGATTGCGCGGAGACGTCAAGGACGTCTCCGTCGATGCCGAGATCGGCCGGTTCACCGCCACCGGCATGCAGCGGCTCGCGCATTCCGGAAGTGCCCGCCGCGCCAAGGTGTGGGTCGTGGCTCTCGGCACGAACGATGCCCCCGACCCCGGATCCCTGCGGCGCCACGTCGTGCGCAGCCTCGAGCTCGCCGGCCCCCAGCGTCAGGTGGTGTGGCTGACCGTCCAGCGCCCCGGCCCCTACGGTCGCGTCAACGCGATGCTGCGCCGCCTGGATCGGCAGGCGGACCGGCTCACGGTCGTGGACTGGGCGCGCCATGTGCACGACCACCCGGGCCTCCTCGGCAGCGACGGCGTGCACGCCACCGCCACCGGCTACCGGGTCCGCGGCGAGATGATCTCGGACGCGGCACGGCAACTCGCCCGCTCCTGACGGCCGGCGACCCGAGCTCGGGGCCTCCGTCAGGTCTGCCCCAGGATCTCGCCGCCCTCGACCTTGATGGCGATCGGATCCAGGCCCGTGGCGGCCGGCCCGACGAGCACCGCACCGGTGGCAGCGGAGAACTCCGAACCGTGGCACGGGCAGATGATGGTGTCGGCCGTGACCTCGTTGACGATGCATCCCTGATGCGGACAGATGGCCGAGAAGGCGGCGAACTCCCCCTTGGTCGGCTGGGTGACCACGACCGGCGGCTCTTCGATGATCTTGCCGCCACCCACCGGCACATCCGCCACACTCGCCAGGGCCTGGCCGCCCTTGGTGTTGGCGGGAGCCGGAGACGTCGACGGCGCCGGATTGGTGTTGCTGCAGGCAGCCAGGACGCCAGCGGCGCCGACCGCGCCCGCAGCGGCGATCATGGTGCGTCGATCGATGCCGCGTCCGGAGGCGCCC